>WRNS01000026.1 GCA_009776495.1 Methanobrevibacter sp.
TTAATTTTTTTTTATCTTGATTATAGATCTTTTTAATTTTTTATTTTTAATTTATTTTTTTGTATAAATTTTTTGTTACAAATATAATTTTTTTGATTGATAGAAAGATTTATATAGTAATATGCCTAATAGCTAAACTATAACTAATTTTTAGATATCTATTTTAAAATTAATTTAATTCATATTTAAATTGTTTTATTAGTTAATTTTTTACATTAAGCAGGGTGGGGTAGTCTGGTGATCCCGCGGGGCTCATAACCCCGAGAGCCCTAGTTCAAATCTAGGCCCTGCTATTTAATTTTATTTTTTTCTTTTCTTTATTCAATTTTTTAATCAATTCTCTATTTTTTTTTTTTTTTATTATTATTATTAAATTAGATCATAACTTATCATGTAATCAATAAATTTAAATTTATTAAATTATAAATTTATAATTGATAGCAAGCCAAAGACAGCTACTGGTTTTTTTATAAACTTAGGAAACTCCATCCATCACACAGTAAACTATAATGCATAATGCATATGCTGAGAAGTAGGACTCTGGAGCAGAAACGACACGTCTTTTAATGAATGAATATGATGCAATTTGCAGATTGACATTAAAAGGATCGGTGAAACGGCCAATCTATGGTGATGCAAGGACAAAGGTGCTGATGACATTTTACTGTAAGAGGCAAGGTAGTTCGCGTAGATGAATGCTGTATAAAACAGAAGGTGGGTTACTCTTGGCAGGCTATCATACTTTTTTTATTTTTCGATATTGACGCATTTTAGCTATTGCTATAAAAAATTATCATATTCAAGCTTTAAATAAAAAATTAGAATTGTTAGAATGAAATTTTAGGAACTGACACAAACTTATACAGTTTATTCTAGGGAAATCTCTCTAAAGAAAGGAAAACGATATAATCATCAAATAAAAGATATTGTATTTATTTCAGGAAATGCATTACCAATAACATCTATAAAATAATCAATCTATTGTGATATAAGGAAAAAGGTTTAGATGATAAAATTTCTGTTTTGAGGCAAAGTTATCTGCGTAGATGAATGTTGCACGAAACAAAAGATGGGTAGTTCTTGGTAGCTATCAAATAATTTGAAAATTAATTTCACATATTCTAATAAATGTTTTAAAAAAATTAATCTAAAAAAGGTTTATTTATTAATAATGATAGATGGTTTTCACATATTATGGGTTTTTCATTAATCTTTTTGTTTTTTATTATCTAAGTCTTCAACGAAATTTAAAATTTTTTCTCCTTCTGGAGTAATTTTATAATATCTTCCCTTTTTGTTTTGCTCATTCAAGCATATAATAAGTTTTTTATCCTTTAAAGAGTTCAGATATCTGCTAAGGTGAGTGTATGATAGATTATTTTCTTTTTTTATTTCTGATGGCATCATTATATTGTTTTTCAATATTTTTAAGATTTTTGCCCGGTGCTTAGATAATCTGACAAAAGATACTTTTTCAATAATTTCCTCATCTATTTCGTCCATATTAGCTGATATATATTATTTTGATAAAACTACTTAAAGCACTTTTTAAGACCTTGTTAAGACATAACATTTAAATAATAAAAAAATATATTTAATCATATATTTGTTTATTCAAAATCATTCAAAAAAAAACTTTCATATTGTTAATTGGGGAAAAATAAATACAATAAAAAGAAAAATATGCAAGTAAAAATGATAATTTACTGATTTAGTGGAATATTTTCATAGTTTCTAATTTTCTTTAGTTAATACAATGATACCAAATTTTTCACCAGTTTCAATATCCATAAACATTTTAGACAGTTAATTTAAAAGTTGAATATGATATAATTATATTAATATAATTTATTTAGTAGTAAACGAAATTTATATAGAATAAAAGTCATAATTCAATATTTACATTTCACATAAATGGTAAAACTGTAGGAATAGGGTTTCAATCATACTTATAAAAATAATTCGTAAAAAAATTAATAAGGAGGTTTATTATTGCCAAAATATTGTCCAAAATGTGGAACAGACAATGATGATAAATTTACATTCTGTAGAAACTGTGGAGAAAGATTATCAGGAATCAACACGGTAAATAATAATGATAGTGTTAAAAGTGATAACAATAAAATACTCATGGGTGCGATAGTAGCATTAATAATAGTTATTGCAATTATTGGAACTTATGTTTTCATTGGTGGGGATAATGATTCAAATATTAATACTGTTTCTGATAGCTCTGTTAGTGATAGTTCTAATGTTAATACTAAATCTTGGCATAAAATTGATTCATTCCATGGTGTTGGTGATTATAGTATTACTTTAAATGTTGGGGTGAATCCAATTAAAATTGTCTCATCAGCTATGCCAACAAAGAACTATGCTTCCAACTTCATGGAAACAACTGTAGGTCAGTATGGTTATACAGTTGGATCCTCTCTGTTGTCATGGGAAAGTAATAGTGCATTAGCTAAAAAATCTGAAAATATTGAATTTTCAGGTTCTGGAACTTATTTTATTTACATATCGGCTTATGAACTACAATATTGGGATTTAGAGATTTACGAGTATTATTGATTATTTAGGGGTTGTTATAATAGATGATAAAAACAAAATTTTATGTGGTAAATGTGGGGAAGAATTAGGGGAAGATGATAAATTTTGCCCCAATTGTGGAAAAAGTAAAGGTATTGCAGAAAATAAACTGGCTATAGGAGTAATAATTTTAATAGCCATTATTGCTGTAGGAGGATATTTTGGTTACAGTGCTTATCAAACTAGTCAATTTGATAGCAATTTAGAAAGTGGTGTTTTAAACATGGGGGCCATGTTGAAGTACATGGATGATGGTATTGAACAACTTTCAACCGGCCCAAAAGGAGTGGGTGCTCCCACATCAAAAGCCAGTTTTACCATGGCAAAAACCTTTAATATACATGCTAACGAAAATTTTGAAAAATGTAAAGATTTTGCACAAACACCTGAAGAAAAAAAATTAATAGAATTATTAATAGAAGAAAATGAGCTTTATGATGAGTATTTAAGCCTTTGGATTAAAGTTTCGGATTTAAAGTTAAATATAGACCTTGATTTCACAGGAACCAACGCAGTAAATAATTTGAACTCACTTGAGACAATTTCTACTGAGGGTGAAGAAATAGAAAAGAAAATTGATAAAAATAGACAAGAGATAAACGATTTATTGAATAATTATCCTGATTTAAAAAAGAGGTGGGATAAAATATTAAAAAGTAAATGAATTAAAAAATGATTATAATACAAAATATGTTTAAATTATTTTGTAAATCTATTTTTAGTGAAATTCAAAGGTTTAAAATAAATAAATAAATAATGGAAAAAGAATAACCATATAACTTAGTGAATATAGAGTATTGTAAAAGGAGGATAAAACAGGGAATGTTAAAAAAACAGGTTCAGCAAATACATTCGCGGTAACTATTAGCTGGATACCTTATTCAGTTAAATTATATACAAAAAGTAAAAATTAAATAATGGAAATAAGCCTTTAAATCAAGATAAAAAATGAATAATTATGGTGATATTATGAATGAAGACATATTGGAAAAAATAAATACGGGGTTAGCGACTGTATTTTCAGCGGTTTTTATTGGATTAGGTCAGCTTTATAATGGTCAAATAATGAAAGGAATATGTTTATTTATCCTTGGTGTTATATTAGCGAGCATAGGATTATTTTTCAACTTATTGTTAGTTAGTGCTCCATATTGGGCAGGACCTAGTATTTTAATAATGATTATAATTATTTTAATAGTTTATATGTGCATATGGATTTATAGTGTTACAGATGCTTATAAAAATTCTAAAAAAGAATAATTTTGAATCATATATAGAATCAATAGTGATGTAGTAGATGGTATTACAAATTATCACTAGATAATTAATATAACTAATAGAATGTGTGATAAAATGAATAAAAGAAAAATAATAATTTTATTAATATTATTTGCTACTGTGTTTTGTTTAGCTACTGGAGTTGTTTCAGCAACAAACACAGTAATAAAAGATAAATCTGACGATAAAAATGTAAAAATAGAGAGTAAAGCCAAAACCGTGAAATATAAGATAACTTGGAAGGCTAATGGTGGTAAGATTGGAACTAAAAAAATTAAGGTAACTTATGTTAAAAAAGGTTCTAAGATAAAAAAACTTGTTGCAAATCCTAAACGTTCAGGATATTACTTTTATGGTTGGTATACAAAGAAAAGTGGAGGTAAATTGATAAGTAAGAATACTAAGCCGAAAAAAAGTGTTACTTATTATGCTCATTGGGTATGGATTAATTCAGGAAAAAATTATGTTCAATTTGCCCCTCCTACTCAAAAGGTGATTCCTAATTTAAATGTCAATTTGTTTAAAAAAGCACCATCTTTCAATATTAACCCTAGCCAAATAGTAATCAATACTGAAGATAATCCATCACACATTACTAATGCTGTTATTGGCCCTTCGGATTTTCCCTGATGGGATTTTTTAATCCTAAACTCTTTTCAAAAACCTGTTAACCTGGATGTGTTCAAAGGAAATTATTATCCAAGTTGGTATGAATGTAATACATATGTTTATGCTTACAGTGGAAAAGTAATTGATTATTATCATATTATTCCTGAAGCAAATGAAGTATAGTTATTCTAATAGTATTAAAAGCTTTTCAATGATTTTTTAATAAAACAATGAATGAAGTGATAAAAAATGAATAAAAGAAAATTAATAATGTTTTCAATAATACTTATTGCATTAGTATGCGTTGCGACCACTCCTATAATGGCTAAAACATATCATAAAAATATAAAAATTAGCTATGTCGGAAAAGATTTATCGTCTGGAAAATACATTGGTTCTTCAAATTATTTATATGCAGATTATGACTACAAATATTCTAAATCCATGTATATAAACATTGTACCCAATTTTCCTTATTGGAACTATGTTACAAAAGCTAATGTGAAATATGTAAAGAAGGTGAATGGAAAAAATAAATACATGACTAAAACATATAAAGCAAAAAAAAGCTATCGTACAGCTGACTGGATTAAACCACGTCAAAAATTAGTGGATAGTAGTATTTTAGTAAATAAACTTCCTAAAAATTGGAAACCTGTAAGTGCGAAAGTATTTTATAAGAAGAAGGTTTATAAAGGAAACTAATTTACTAAGATATTTCGATAAAGTTTTTTTTAATCAATTTTTTTATTCTATTTTCCATAATTTTTTTCTTTTTATCATTCAAATAATTTCTTTCTATTTTTTTATTTTCATCTTTCAATGTAACTGTTACAGTTCTATAATGATTTTGGAGATTTATTTATTATTTTTTCCCTCCTAAATGAGAAAATTTTGGGATTTATTATTGAATGGGAATTGTTAGCTTAATTTTTTACTTTTCCTCCAATAAAATTTATATCTAATAATTTTATACATAATTAATAAGCTTGTAATCTTGATGATAAGATATAACTTTAGTTATATTGACATTAAAAGGATCGGTGAAACGGCCAATCTATAGTGATGCAAGGACAAAGGTGCTGATGACATTTTACTGTATGAGGCAAGGTAGTTCGCGTAGATGAATGCTGTATAAAATAGAAGGTGGGTTACTCTTGGCAGGCTATCAATTAATTTTTTATTTTCACAGGGGAACCTTACTTGAAGATCATAATACTCCAATAGACGTACATTTATTCGTTGGAGTTTTTGATTCTTGTAACAATAATGAAGCAATCATTTCATATAATTAGAAAATATATTTTTTCTCTGTTTAATAGCTACGAGGATATACATATATCTCCTTCTTATAAGGTATTTTCTACTTTTTATTGATATTTTCTACTTTTTTTCCATGATTATTTGCAAAATCAACATTTTAAACTTTTTTTTTTACAAAATACTTTTTAATAAATAAAAGAAAAATTAAACATTTAAATAATTAAATAGCTAGATATCAAAAAATTTAAAAAGAGGTATTGTTATGACAAAACATTGTCTTAATTGTGGACAAGAGAATGAAGATGACTCTATATTCTGCATGACTTGTGGAAAAAGATTATCTGGGCTTCATACTATAAATACACATGAAGATAACCATACAAATAATGATAAAAATAAAGAAATGATTTTAATAGGGCTTGTTGCAGTACTGGTTATAGCTATAGCTATTGTCGGAGTATTTGCTTTTATGTCATTGAATAATAATGAAAATAATGATTTTTTCAATGATGATACTGATAATAATGTTAACACTGTTTCATCCTCAAGTATTCCATTATCTGAAGTTTATGGCCTGGCTCAAGCACTTAACGATGAAATTCAAACAAAGGATATTGGTGAAATAGCTACTGTGAATTATAAAGGGGTTACATTTACAAAACAACAATGTCTTTATATCTTTGCCAAAGCTATAGATATGAAAAACAAGGGGCTTGATGGTAACATTAACTTTAAATCTTATGGACCTCCAGATGATCCATTATATGGTGTAAGCACTTATTATCTTACTAAATCGGAGTATGTGGATATGGCTCAAAGAACTATATCTTGGATGGATAATAATGGAAAAGCTCCTAATTATACTGGTATAGTTGTTGCTGGAAGTCCAGACTTTGGATACGATGGTTTGGTATTAGCTTTTGCTATGGTTATAATTGCCTCTGAAAACGGTTCTCTTCCTTCAAGCATCAGTTGGTAAAAATTTATGATAAAGAATTTTCACAATTTAAAAACTTAATAAGGGGCTCGATTTTCATGAAAAGAAGAAATTTATTTATATTAATCATAGTTTTACTCCTAATATTATTAGGCTTATTAATTTTCTACACGTCAATTAATGTAAATAATAATTATAATTATAATTTGAATAATTTCGATGATAATAATAAAGATGATATGAATGGTGGATTTAAAACGATAGAATTAGGTTCAAATAGCAGGGGAACAGTTGAACTCATTGGTCCTATAGGCAATAAAAATTCAAATGTCAAAATAGCTTTTATTGTCGGTGTCCACCCTTTAGAGTACAAAGTTCATGATACATTGTATGATTCTCTAATAGCTAAATCAAATTCTTTAAATTATTGTTACTATATTTATAAGATTAATGTTACGGACAATCCGGATAATTATGATATTGGCAGGATGAATGGTCAGTTATTAGCTAAAGAATTTGTTGTTCCAGATGCCATTTCAAAAAATTATGATCTGGTTATTGATATTCATTCTAATCAGGGAACAAATGGAGGTAGCTACAAAGAAACAAATTTTATCTTTGCTCCACTTAATGAAGCTAATTCTAAAGCTTTTGCAGATAAAATTATTGCCAATATTCCTCCTTTACTTTACTATTATCCTGAATCTCAAACAAGTCCAAATTATGTTACAATTCCAATTATGAAATCAGGTACTCCTACAATAGTTTATGAAACTTATATGTATGAATCAAATGAAATAACAAAAGATTATATTAACAAATTAATTACAACTATTGATAATTTGAAATATTAGAATTAATAGGTTTTTAATATCAAAGTCTTTATTAGAATTTTTGTTTTCTCATTTTCATTGAAAAATCCATGAGCATGTTAAATGAGTAAATTAATACCATTCATAGATTTCTATGTTCCAATAATCTATGTCATAAGTAGATATATAGATATAACATGTTCCTGAACTAGTAAATTCGATATTTGCAGTTTTTGAAGCTACGGCACTATTATCATCCCAGGATAATTCAGAAAAACCAAGAGTGTTTCCATAATTGCTAACAGTTGTAAGCATATAATTTTCATCATAGTTCATTATTGGCATAGCTGTTGATACAATTTTAAGCTTATTTCCCTTTGTATTAATGGTGATAACATTATCATCAACACCATTATAAGAATTTATCTTATGCCATGAGGGAGTATTTGTATTTAGAATATTATTATTTGGCAAATCAATAGAATTATCATTACTATTATTATTAGAAAGTGCTATAAGTAATCCTACTCCAATTACCACAATAATTATGATAATAGCTATTATTCCAATGAATATTGTTTGATTGGAGATATTTGATGAATTTTTTAGAGGTGCTCCACAGTTTTCACAGAAAGCGGAGTTTTCATCATTCGTTGATTTACATCTTGGACAAATCATAATTAATCACCTATTATATTTTTTTCATCGGCCTTTTAATGGATCTACCACAATTTTTGCAAAAAACTGAACCTTCATTAATTGTAGTACCACAATTTGAGAAAAAAACTTTTCTAGACATTGATAAAATCTATTATTAATAATAGTATTTAACATTATCTTCATGATTAAATACTATTTTGTTAAAATGAAACTTTTTAATTTTACTCAAATCCTTTAATTTCAAATTAAAATATGAAAGTTTTTTAATATTTAAAATAAACATTTAAAATAATATTTTATATAAAAATATAAAAAAATAGTTATTAAAAATTAAAATTAAAATTTTATTGAAATTTTTTAGAAAAAATAAAATTTATAATAAGAATAAATTATTA
>WRNS01000027.1 GCA_009776495.1 Methanobrevibacter sp.
AATAAAAATATAAAAAATAATTATATTAAAAATAACTAAATTAAAAATAATAAAATTAAAAATAAAAATATAAAAAATAGCTATATTAAAAATAATAAAATTAAAAATAATAAAATTAAAAATTGCGTTAAATAGCTATATAAATTATTAGATAAATCATATATTATACTGTTTGATATATTAAAAACTATTCTGTAGCTTTGAAATGAAAAAGTAACTATTGTCTCATAGATAGAACAATTATTTAGAGAATTTTTCTTTCAAGTAGTTTAATATCTAACTTTGAACTGGTTTTCAAACTAATATGTGAATACACGAACAAGGAAATATTTAAAATTGTAATACTTTCATAGAAAAATATGGAGAATAGTATTACAAAGAAAAATTTTATATAGTGGTATTTATAATTTTTAATTATTAAAGAGTGCTTAATTAGAAAATAACAATTAAATACACCTTTAATATTAGAAATATACAGTATAAAGCTGAAAATGTAATACTTTATTTATAAGTAAAATCAAAGAAAGTAATACTCAGTTTAAAGTTTTATCTTAAAATCAAATTAAGGAATAAAAAATAAAAATATTTTAGTAAAATAAAAAAAGAAGGAGAAAAAATAATGCACATACCTGATGGATTCATACCACTATGGCAATGTATAATTTATTACATAGTAGTATTAATTGTTGGATACTTTGCAGTTAGATGGGCAAAAGAAAACTTACATGAAAAACAAATTCCATTGCTTGCTGTTTTAGCAGCTGGTATCTTTGCAATACAAGCAATGAACATACCAATTCCTTGGGGAACAAGTGGACACATGGTTGGAGCTGCAATAGTAGCTATTTTAATTGGAAGTCCATTTGCTGGATTTTTAGTCTTGGCTGTTGTTTTAATAATTCAAGGATTAGCTTTTGGAGATGGAGGATTAACAACACTTGGATTGAACATATTTAACATGGGAATTCTTGGAAGTTTCATTGGATTTTACAGTTTCAAAGGATTAAAAGCTGTTTTAAGTGATATTCCTTCAATATTTGTTGCATCTTTCCTTTCACTATTTATACCCGCAATTGCTTGTGCCTTAGAATTATGGATAGCAGGAGCTTTCCCATTAATAGCAGGATTATATTTTATGGGTATTTATCATTTTATAATTGGAATTGTTGCAGAAGGGTCTATTAGTACAATAGTGTACATATCTATCAATAATATTAGACCAGATTTAATAGCTAGGAAAAAACTTACTAACTAATCACGAAGATTGGAAACCTAGAAAAGATTGAATAAATGGAAACTGAGAAAAGGAAAGATAAAATGGAAACAAAAACAAAAAAATTCATGATTATTGGTGTTGCAGTAGCTTTAATAATAGCTATTTTAGCTCCATTTATAGCTTCAACTAATCCTGATGGATTGGAAAGCACAGCAGAGAAAATATTAAATCCCGGTGTTAGTGATGAAGCAATTCACTCAGCACCAATGCCAGATTATATAATTCCATCTATTGGAGAAGATCCAATCTCTGGATCAATAGCTATTCTTATTGGAGTAATAATGGTGTTTATTATTGCATATGGAATAGGATACCTTTTAAAAAATAAAAAAAATAATAAATAAAAATTTAAAAAAATTTATAATAGGTTTAAAATTTTTTAAAAAAAATTAAACAAGTTATATATGTTGACTTGGAAAAAATTCAAAGTAACTTTTTTAAAAAAAATCATTGTAATCGATAATAAAAAAATTCAAAACAATGATTTTAAAAAAAGGGCATTTTGATAATTGAAAACTTAAAATAAAATTAGGGATAAGATGAATACTTCATTAAATAACATGGAGCAAGAAACATGGAAAAATAGCTTTATCCACAACTTAGATGGAAGAGTAAAGCTAATTTTAACCTTCATGATAGTTTTCTACAGTGTTTATACCACTGATTTGAAAGTTCTTTTCCTGCTTGAAGTATATCTTATCATTATTCTTGTACTTTCTAAAGTGTCCATTAGCTACTTTGTAAAAAGAGTTTTGATAATCTTACCATTTGGAGGACTTATAGCTATTTTCCAACCATTTATAAAGGAAGGTTTAGTTTTATACACTCTTCCTTTTGGTTTGACCATTAGCTATGAAGGAGTCCTTTTTGGAATATTACTACTTTCAAGATTAGTAGTTTGCCTGTCAGCTATTGTTCTTTTATCATCAATCACTCCTTTAAACTCCATAGTTAACTCAATGAGGAAACTTGGTTTTCCAAAAGAAATGGCAATGATACTAAGTATGACCATTAGATACTTGTTCGTTTTTTTTGATGAACTTGAAAATATTTTTAAAGCTCAAAAATCAAGGTGTTTTAGTGTTTGGAACAGGAAAACTAGCTATAGCTGGAGACTAAAGCAAATCGCTTATACAATTATGATGCTATTTTTGAAATCATTTGAAAAGGGAGAAACTGTATACTACAGTATGTTATCTCGAGTTTACACAGGTGAAGCTATTAGCTACAAAGAAGAACCTTCCATAATGAAAATAGACTATGGAATTATAGCTATAACTTTTTTCATTATATTTTCAATTGAAATAATCCGTTTAACTGGTTTTTTTTAAATAAAAAAGGGGAAAATAACTTTATCATGTTTTAATAATAAAAAAATATTCATATTTATTATTATAATTAAAATAATTAGCAATTGATTTTTCAAAAATTGATAAATATTTTATTAATCATTAATTAAAATATTTTTTTTCAAGACTATAATACCAAAAGTTTCTAAAAATGGTATCCATTCAAATGAAAAATCATTTGATGGAAAGGATAATTTGATTTTTTTCTTATTATTTTCGAGAAAAGTTCATCTCTTAAATGCCACAAAAATCTAACTCGAGAATCAATTTTATTCTTTTCATTCATAATATCCATTAATAATCATATTTAACAGATTTTAACTCATTTAAACCAAATATTATAGCAAAACTAATTTTTAAATTATCAATTATTTTAGTCTAATTTCTCTCTCATTTAAAATGTCTTTTAATTCATTTATCAAATTTAAGATGTGATTTTCGTTGTTGTTTTTTAGTTCTTTCTTTAAATTATCTAAATTTTTTGTAATTTCTTCTTCTAAACTTTTTATTTCCGTAGTACTCATTGGATTACTATATCTAACTATTTCATACAATTCAAATAGCTGATTTTTATATATTCCATCCATATATTTATTATAAAGTATTTCTACTTCTTTCTGTAAGTTTTTTGTAAAACTTATTTGTTCTTTTGTAGTTTTTTCAATGTTTCCTATATAGTCGACACTTTTTAAAAGTAAAATAGCTACAATAAAGAAAATAGCTAAAATAATCACTTCTATTGCCAAAGATACTTCAAAAGCATATATTGAAAAGATTGTAAAGATATTTAATGACATTAGTACAAAGCTAAAAGCTATTTGTATCGCTAAATAAATATAAGAAATAATAACTAATGGAAAGCTATTAAAGCTTGATTTTACTTTATCATTGAATAATTTATTATTTAAAACTATTAGCAATATGAATGCAAGAACTGTAAATATGTATCCTGTCCAAAAGACTAAATTCTTTATTGGAAAAAGAGTTAGTGCAATTAAACTGTAAACAACAAGTAAAATTATCATTATCAAATTTTGTGTTCTTATTTTTTCAAACATTTTATTCTCCTGTCAATTTAAAAAAATTAATTAAAAAAATATTTAAGATTTGTATACATTTCCACTTTGTTTAGCCTTAATCTTGTGAGCAGCTTTAGATTTTGGAGCAAATTTTAAAATTTCCTCATCAGTCAAAATATTTAAACTTGGTTCTAAATCTTTTTTACCTTCATGGAAAACCCCCCATTTATATAAAAGGTAAAATATCCCTGTTACAAATATAGGTGCGACACCAAGTACACCAAACTGACCATTCCCCAAGAAAATTTCACCAAAAACATTGCCAGCAATAGATACAATAAAAAAATAAGAATTAAAATAGGGAATATCATTATAACCCGACTGTATTTAAAAGTTACTCCTCTTTCATTGGCGTCAGCTAATCTTCTTATTTCTTTATTTTTTAATTCTTCTTCAATCCCAATTTTATCTAAGGAAAATTCTGGATATTTAGTCCCACAGCTTTTACAAGTAGGAATTCCATTTTTTTCTGCAAAATTCTTGTTTCCACAATTTTCACATATTAATTCTTCATAATTAATACCTCATTAAATATTTATTACCGAACTAATTTGACAGCACAATGACTCATTTTTATTCTAATTTATCCACATAATATGTGGATTTAATGCCATTTTTATGCAAATAACTAATAAAATTATCCAATATTAGTTTAAATAGATTATTGAAGTATTTATTTTTACCAAAATATTCTACTATAGTTGGGCTAATTGAATAATAAAGTTTAATAAAGGTTTTTCCTAAAATGGTTTTAGAAAGCTTTTGATCTCTAAAACGTCTTAAAGTCCAAACTTCAGGACAATCATAAGAATCATAGATAGAAGTTGCAATATAGCAACCATTTTTTTGATTAAGATTTTTTGAATCTATATTAGAAGAATTTATATCACTTTTTGAATCTATATTAGAAGAATTTATATCACTTTTAGAATTATCTATAGCATAATCTTCAATTTTACCTCCTTTATTGACTAAATATACTTCTCCACCTCTTATGTATAAATATTCGCCATTAGAAACAGTAATATATGAAGAACTTCCTGGTTGGATAACACCTTGACCTAAAATAGTCTTCATGTCTGAAGGATCTGACCTTTTATCCCAATAACTATAACCCATTGATGAAGGATTTTCTGCAGTAAATTTATATTCTCCTGAAGGAATATCTTTACCAACTTTGTACATTCCATCCGTAATTTTTTCAATCATTTCTGTTTTTGAATTATCATTAGAAACTGCAGTCGTTTCATTAACTAAAGATTGAAATTCAGCTTTAGAATATTTTGTGCCACAACTTTGGCAAACGAAATATTCTTCTTTGTTTAAAATATTAGATGAACCACACATTTCACAAACTATTTTAGCCATAAGAACACCTATTTTTTAAGTTTGTTTCCACATTTAGAACAAAACAAATCCTCTTTTTTTACTTTTACTCCACATTTGTCGCATTTTAATTCTGTTTCTAATTTGTATCCACATTTAGAACAGAACATTGCATCTATATCCACTCCATTTCCACATTTTGGGCAGAATTTTTCATTGGAATGCGTATCAATCGTATCACTATTTTGTGCGTTGTTTTGGATATTATCTTGGTTGTTAGAGCCAAATGATGATGATTTATTAGCTAGTTGGTTCTGTAGTCCAGATGCCATATTATCTTTTAACATCGCTCCAAAAGCTAGAGCTATTGGGATTTCAGCTACCATCCCCCCAATACCGTTTCCTCCTCCTCCTCCAGTTCCTACATTTCCTGCATATGTTTTTGAAATTTCAGCTATTTGTTCATCAGCCCAATTGAAGTTTAACTGCCCATATTCAAGTTTTTTGTTTAAAATTTCTTCTAACTTTGTGGTGTCTTCTTTTGGAACAAATATTGTGGAAAGGTAAAAATTTACTAAATTTACTCCATATAAATCAAAATCTTCAGAGAGTTTTTCTTTTAAAGCATCAGAAATATCTTCTATGCGTTGGTTGATAACTAAATAACTGACTTCCCCCATTATTTTTGCTAACGAACCTTTGACTTTTGTGCTAATTTTTTCTCTAAAATAGTTAACTAACTTACTTTGATCAACATGACTTTGAGTTCCCACAACCTTTATTACGAATTTTTTGGAATCTTTGATTATAAATTCCATACTTCCAGATGCTCCAACATTTATGGGGATGTTAAATGTTGGATCTAAGACTTGGAACTTACTGGTTGTTCCCCATTCTACATTTAGTGAACTTGCTTTGTTTATAAAATATACTTCACAGTGAAAGGGAGTGACACCTTCAGTGGGGATATTGATTAAATTTCTAAGCAAAGGTATATTTTCACTTT
The DNA here is from genome assembly GCA_009776495.1 of Methanobrevibacter sp. Classification (GTDB taxonomy): domain Archaea; phylum Methanobacteriota; class Methanobacteria; order Methanobacteriales; family Methanobacteriaceae; genus Methanorudis. The sequence continues at coordinate 6,037 of WRNS01000027.1, forward strand.
TTAATTCATGTTTTCCTGGACCAAAAATATCAAGTGCCTGCCCATTTCTGAAAAAAATGGCTTCCTGAGATTCATGGACTATTAACTGACTTTTCGTATTGAAATCCTCTTCTGGATGTTTCCATACAAGTGTATGGTCGTCTCCTTCAAATTTTATTACTTTTAAAAGATCTAAATTCATATCCATTCTCCAATTAAAAAAAAATTAATTAATATTACATGTTAATAATAGACATTATTATTCATGAAGTATCTTTGATTAATATAATATTTAAATTTCAAGTATTTTTGAAGTATATTTGAATGTATCACTAATGGAAAAAAAACCAAAAAGAAAGAAAAAAACTAGTTATCTTTAGAAAATCAAATAGAAAGATAATTTAAAAAGATGAAATTTATAAATTCTATGAAAATGAGAAAAATTATACTATCATATGTTTTAAGAGGATATACTCGGTAGTTACAATATTATAAAAAGAAAACCATACAAAATGTTGATTAAACTAGAGTATTGACCAGTAATTTATTTCGTTGTGGAAACTATGAATTTTAGTGAGATTATTTAAAAAAAATTAATAAGTTTTAAAACACATTTAATTCACAAACTAGGTTCTAAACGTTTAATCATCAAACCCATAAATACCACGACCATGGGGAAAAAGAATACATACATAATAAGGACTAGCTCACTTGGAACCACATCACCCATCACTGTGGAAGCTGCCATCAACATGATTAAAAGTATTACTGGTCCTAAAATAGCTAAAAACGTGTATATCATTATAAATGCATTTAATTTTTGAGAATAATCCTTTAATTCCATTTGAAGTTCATGAGTAATATCTTCAGCTATGATACCCAGAGTATTTGATAAATTTCCACCTGTTCTAAGAGTTCCGATGATTTGACCAACAGTCCTATTTAATCCATTCGATGAAACTCTCTTGGACATATTTAAAAGAGCGGTCTCTGTATTTTCTCTATACTTTATCTCTTCAAGAACCCTTGAAAATTCTTCAGACAGTGCCCCATAGTCATGTGTAGCTATTGAATATAAGGTATCGTGTAATCCCTTACCAGATTTAAGTTCTGTGACCATATGTCTTAAGGCATATGGAAGTTCTCTTGAAATTTCCGAATATTTCCTCTTTTTTTCCATTTGTGGAAAGTAAAGTATTAAAAAAAATCCAATTAAAGAAATCAATACAATAGCTAAAGATATTTCAAAACCAAGGAAGATATAAGATAAAAGAATGCATATAGCTAAAATAGCTATAATTAAAGGGATAGCTATTTTTAAATTAAGTTTTTCTTGAATGTTTTGATTGAGTATCTTGTTTAAAGAAAATTTTTCAAAAAAGTTATTATTTTTAATAGATTCATTTAAATCATTTGAAGCAATATTTTGATAATTGTCTGGATGATTATCTAGATGATTATCTGGATAATTAGAATCAAATTGATTTTTAAGCTCTTTGAAAATTAATTCTTTATTATTGTTCTTATTTATGAAAAATTTCTTTTTAATCTTAGAGAAAATATTTTTAAAAAAATTACTATCATCTTCATCATCATCTTCAATTTTGTAGTCATTATCTTCATCTTGTACTTTTTTATTTAATGAATTTTCATGATTGAAATTGTTTTCATTTACAATTTCATTAAACATATCATTATAATCATTATAATCATTATTTAACTGATAATTGTTATTTTTATTATTATTATTAATATTATTGTTATTATTATTAATAATAACATCTTCCTTATTGTTTAAAGATTTAAATGATTTTTTAAAAAAATTTAATAATTTAAGATAAAATAAACCAATAAAATTCATGGTTTTTATGAGATAAACTATAAAAAATATAAATGAATCAGCTATTAGCTTAAAAAAGTTTTTTAAAATAATTATTCCTCCAAGTAAGAAAAATTCATAAAATAATTCATATAAACGCCTTTAACCCCATTAATCACGATCTAAAATATGATTTATTAAATTTTCAGAATCTAAATAATAATTTTCAATAATATTTACAACTTCATTATTAGATCTTATATTGTTTTTAACTAAAAAATCTAAAACTAATTTTCTTTTAGCTATTTCCTCATCTAATTTTTTAGGAGAGACACCTCGCATTTCAGCTATTGTTCTTAAAGTGTTACTAGCTATAGCTATATTTTGAATTTCATCTTTTTTCGGATTCCATTGAAATA
>WRNS01000028.1 GCA_009776495.1 Methanobrevibacter sp.
TGGAAAAACATTTTGTAAATTTTTAAAGTCTTGAGGGCTGGAAATAATCTTTGTATCTTGACAATCTACTCCATAAACAGGTTTAGCTATTAATTTAAAAGTTTTATGTAAATCATCCTCAAGTAACTTAGTTTCCTCCAGGTTAAAAAAATCTATTAGCTTTTGAGTAGCTATTTCCCATTGAAATTCCTCATCAATGGTAAATTTCAATGTTTTAGGTTGTTTTATTATGTCCTCAAAATGATTATATGTTTTAAACTTATCAGAACACAATAAAGTAGCTAAAGTATTTGAGGTATATAATTTGACATTATTTTTCTCAATTATATCTGTTAGCTTATGTAAAATCATATCTTCCTCTGAAGAAATGAATAAACAGCTTGTAAAATTAGTTACATTATCCTCTAACCATTTTTGTAAATTTTCTTCTATGACTATTGGTGTTAGATTTGTATGGCTATCAGCAATGTATTCAAACTTTTTTGAAAGTAAACAATGAACATTGAAATCTTTTAAATCATCTAAAAGAGAATTGATCATAGCTACTGCTTCTGAAATTATTTTTGGATCATCCACTCCCGAAGCAGTGTAGTATTCAAATACTAAAATAGAATCCTCTTCTTTAATATTAGAGTTGTTCATGAAAATTTCCTTTCTGAAAATCATTATTTACAATGGGTGCTCGAATTATATTAATTGGGAAAAATAAGTGTTATATATTTAAATTAGTTATTAAGATTTAAATTAGTTTTTAAGATTTTATATTTGTTTTTAAGATTTTGAATTTGTTTTTAAGATTTTATATTTGTTTTTAAGGTTTTAAATAAATGATATTAGTTAATACCAAACATCTTTTAAGCCTAATCCATAAGCTATAATGTTTGTAAGAAGATGTAAAATTAAAGTTATTATTACTGTAATTACTATAGTGGTTAAAGATATTTTCACAACAAATGAAGCTAAAATCAATGCTCCCACAATAAAATCTAATTGATCAAGTAGTGGAGCTGGTCTGCCTCTATCAACATTCAAACGCCTTTTAATAAAGCTACCTGCCGCATCACCGAGTAAAGCTCCAAATGCTAATAAAAATCCTAATATAAATCCATAGAATATATCTCCACTGATTATTCCTTGAGCAATCCCAACAAGAACCCCAGCTATTGTCCCAAAAATAAAACCTTTCCAAGTTACTCCATCGCCAATTATTCTTCTTTTATCGAAGAAGTTTTTTTTCATATCTATTGGAGTTTTACCCCCAAATGCAAGACCACTTAAATTTGCAATATAAGCGGGTAAAATGAAGTAGATAACATTGAAACAAATTATTAAAAAATTAGTACTCTCTATATTCATTATTTTCCTCTAAGAAACTTTATCACATACTCATAGCTACTGAACCTAATTTTTATAAATTTATTATCAGAACAAATTTTATTTATTACATAAGTATAGCTAATATTTTTACAATTTTAATAGTATCCTTTATTTTTATAAAGTTATTATAATGACATTAATTAAGATTAAATAAATGTAGTAATAAATTTTTTTATTTGATTAAAAACATTTTAATTTTTTTTTTTAAATATATATTTAAATAATTCATTTTTTTTTAATTTAATTTTTTCATTTTTTTACTTTTTTTAAATTTATTTTTTAATAATTCATTTTTTTAAAATAAATTTTTTAATAATTAATTTTCTTTTTTTATTATTATATCCATTCTTCCATTCTTTTGAAATGATTTAGTAAGTATTTTTGTTTTATCTTTTTATTTTATGTTTTTTATATGATACCAATAAAAATAATTCTTTTTAGTTTTTTCCTATAAGATAGCTATTTATTTTTAGGATTTAAAATAGTTTCATTTGGATATTAAATATCTATCGAAATAATTTATTACAATAATTAAATATAAATAAGATACGGTATAAAACTATTAGGTACAAAATAGAAATATGACTTAATAATGGAAAAACCATAAATATTTATAAAATTATTTTTACTTAATAAACTTCTTAACTAGTATTTATTTAGATATTTTAATGTGTGTGTTAATTTAATATTTTTAATTAATGGTGTGTTAATTTAATATTTTTAATTAATGGTGTGTTAATTTAATATTTTTAAATGAATTCGAGTTTTTTAGGAATTTAATGATAATTTACTCAAAAATTGTTTATTACTTGTAGGTGGTCTTTGGTGTTTATTAAAAAAACAAAAAGTTTATGTCCTGTATGTTTTAAACCTTTAGAAGCCGAGGTTTATGATGAAGACGGGAAAATTTGGATAAAAAAAGATTGTCCAGAACATGGACACTTTAATAATACATATTGGAGTGATTCAAAACTATACAAGCGAGTTAGTGATTTTGACCCTTCAATAAATTCAGTAGATAATCCACAAGTGAGCAGTGATAAGGGATGCCCAAATAATTGTGGAATTTGTAGTAATCATGAAACAAGTACAGTTTTAGGATTAATCGATGTTACAAATAGATGTAACCTCAAATGTCCAGTTTGTTTTGCAAATGCAGCGGTTTCCAAAAGATTATTTGAGCCAAGTTATGAAGAAATAAGACAAATGCTAAAGAATTTAAGAGAATTAAAACCTGTTTCAACTCCAGCTATTCAATATGCTGGAGGAGAACCTACAGTACGTAAAGATATCGTTGATTTAATAAAATTGGCGAGAGAGGAAGGTTTTTCACATACTCAAATAGCTACAAATGGCTTAAGATTAGCTAGAAAAGAATCATTAGCTCAGGAATTAGCTGATGCTGGACTTAATACTATTTATTTACAATTTGATGGAGTTACGGAAGAACCTTATGTTTATAACAGAGGAAAGAATTTACTTCCTCAAAAAATAGATGCAATAGAAAACTGTAGAAAAGCAGGTTTAGGGATTGTTTTAGTTCCAACAATTGTTAAAGGAGTAAATGACCAACAGATTGGAGATATTATACGCTTTGCAATTGAAAATATTGATGTTATTCATGGAGTTAATTTCCAACCAGTATCTTTCGCAGGAAGGACCCCTTCAAATCAAGTTGAAAAGCAAAGAATAACAATTCCTGACTTTATTAATTTAGTTGAGAAACAAACTGATGGACAGATTCGTCTCGAAGATTTTTACCCTCCATCAGCTGTTGAACCAGTTTCTCATTTTATTGGAGCTTTAGATGGAGAAGAACCTTCAGCTACACTTAATTGTCATCAACATTGTGGTATAGCTACTTACATTTTTATTGATAATGACAAAATTGTACCAGTTACAGAGTTTATAGATGTAGACAGATTTTTAGAATTTTTAGATGATGGTGCTCAAAAAATTGATGATGGAGGATTTGCAGTTAAAAAAAGAGTCTTACTCAGTGCTACAAAAGAACTTCCTAAGATTATAGATAGGGATAAAACTCCAGAATCTCTTGAAATTAGTAAAATACTTTTAAAAGTTTTTAAAAATAGATCTTATGAATCACTAGCTGTTTTCCACAAAAATTCTTTGCTTATTTCTTGTATGCACTTTATGGATCCATTTAATTTCGATGAAGATCGTGTTAAAAAGTGTGTTATTCATTATGCAGTTCCAGATGGACGTATAATCCCATTCTGCACTATGAATTCCATTTATAGACAAGAAATTGAAGAAGAATTTTCCGTCCCAATTAAACCTAAAAAAGCTTAGAAAAGTTTCAATAAGATATTTTATATTTTAAGAATTTTATTTAAATATTTCCTATTACCCGATTTTAATTAAAATTTTTAAATATTTTATATTTTTATCATAATATTTTATATTTTATAGATTTTTAGTAAATATTTTATATTTTTATAAATTTTTATCTTAAAGATTCATTGTTAGTAATAAAAAATTTCAAAGACTTTGTGATGAAAATGATTATCAAATCCCCTTCAAGACTTCACATGACATTAATTGACCTCAATGGTTCTTATGGTAGAACTGATGGTGGAATTGGTCTTACTATAGCTAAACCAAATTTACATTTAGCATGTGAGGAATCCGAAAAGGGAATCACTATTGATTTTAATAAAAAAATAAATGATTCTGATATAAGGGAAGAATCTTTCAAAAAAATATCTGATTCTGCTAGAAAGATTTGTTCACATTTTAATTTAGATTCAGGATTCCATTTTGATGTTGAAGAAGCTTATTTTCCACATTCAGGCTTGGGTTCTGGAACACAGATTTCATTAGCTACTGCCAAGCTAATATGTGAACATATTGGTGAGAATCTTAATGGTGTAGAACTTGGAAATATTGTTGAAAGAGGTGGAACTTCAGGAGTGGGAATATTTTCTTTTGATCATGGAGGTTTCATAGTTGATGGTGGCCATAGTCTGGAAGAAAAGGGAACTTTTCTACCATCTTCAGCATCACCAGCTAAGCCACCACAACTAATAGCTAGATACGATTTTCCAGAAGAGTGGGATGTTATTATAGCTATTCCAAATGCTATTCATTCTGTCACAGGAGAAAAAGAAATAGATTTGTTTCAAAATTATTGTCCTGTTCCTGTAAGAGATGTTGAACAATTATCTCATCTTATTCTTATGAATTTATTGCCATTTTTATTAGAAAAAGATATTAAAAGTTTTGGCTCAGTTATAAATAGAATTCAGAATTTAGGCTTTAAAAAAGTGGAAGTTGGATTACAACCACAGAAGATTAAATCGTTGATGAAAAATATGAGGGAATTTGGAGCTTATGGTGTTGGAATGAGTTCATTTGGTCCAACTATTTATGGAATTGTGGAAGAAAAAAATCATGATGTTTTCAAAGCTACTCAAGAAATCATTGGTGATGATGGGATTGTTTTTAAGACTAAAGCTCAAAATCATGGATATGAATTAATAAAATAAAGAATTTTCACTATTTTGAATAAATAAACTGTAAATTATTTTAATTTTCTCTGGAGAATCGAATTCATGAAAAAAATTAAAGGAAAAGTCTGGAAATTTGGCAGCAACATTGATACAGATGTTATTATCCCTGGAAGATATTTAAGAACTTTCAATCCTATGGACTTAGCTCGCCATGTAATGGAAGGTGAAAGAGAGGACTTTGCTTCCAAAGTAAAAAAAGGAGATATTATTTTAGCAGACTTTAACTTTGGATGTGGTTCCTCAAGAGAACAAGCTCCATTAGCTATTAAAACTGCTGGAATTGATATTATCATAGCTAAATCATTTGCAAGGATTTTTTATAGAAACGCAATAAATATAGGCCTTCCTGTAATTGTAGCTGATATTGAAGCAGAAGAAGGGGATATTTTAGAAGTTGACTTAGAGAATGGAATAATTGTAAATGAAGTTAAAGGAACTACTTTTAAAATAGAACCATTTAAAGATTTCATGCTTAACATACTTCAAGATGGAGGCTTAGTAAATCATTATTTAAAAGAAAAATAGCTAGTATATTTTTTTTTAAATTAATATTTTTTCATTAATGATTTTTTAAATTAATATTTTTTCATTAATGATTTTTATAATTTTTATTTTTATTTTCTTATTGAAAATTAGTTTAAATAATTTTTTTTATTTTATTTTAAATGAAACATTTTTTTTATAATAAAAAATAATAAAAAATAATAATCTTATTGAAAAATGATTTGATTGTATAAGATTGTATAATAAAAAAAAATTTATAATTCAAATGAAAATTGAGAAAAATAAGTTTTATTAAATCTTGAAAATTTTATATAATTTGATATTCATATTTATACTTGTATTTTAAATAATAATTTGATAATAATTAACCGAATAAATTTTGACTTATATAATTGAATATACTTATATTATGGAATATATTTATATTATGGAATATAATAATACTCAATGATTTATATTGTAATAAGAGGAATTAAAAATGGAATGTCCAGTATGTGGATCTGAATCTTCAACAACTTTAAAATCAAAAAAAATATCATCTAAGAGAAAAGAAGTTAATGAACTTCTTTTAAAATGCAATTCATGTAATTTTGTCTATAAAAACTCCATTACTCAAGAAAAACCATCGAGTTATCGATTGATAATCAGTGAACATGAAAAATCTATCAAAACTTTCATTGATCTCTGTCCTGATGAAAGGTTAGAAGTAGGAAATACCTTATTATCCGATATTGGTCAAATTGAAATAACTTCTATCGAAACTAACCTTGATAAAAGAGTTAAAAGTGCTGTAGCTAAAGATATTTCAACTATATGGGCACTTTCATTGGAAATTCCAGCTCGTGTTGGAATATCCATTAATCTTTCAGGAAAGGTTGATTCTTATAAGGTGGATGTGGAACGAGATTTTAAATTTTCTGTGGATGATGTTGTAAAAATTAAAGACTCTATTTTTAGAATAAAATCTATTAAAACATTAGATAGATTAACTAAAAAGGGTTTTGCAAAAGCTTCTGTAATAAAAAGGGTTTATGGATCCCCTATAAATCTAAATAGCTATGATTATGATCTAACAAATAAAATTGTCAGTTCAAAACTTTTTAAGGAAAAAGACTAATTTCCTTTTTTTTAAAATTATTTTTTTAGGGATTATTTTAAAAATTATTTTATTGAGATTGTTTTTTTAGGGATTATTTAAAAAATTATTTTATTGAAATTGTTTTATTAGATTTTTTTTTTAAAAAATTACTTTTTTTTACCCTCCTGATAGTATGCAAGATGAGATAGAAAATAATAGTCAGATAAAAGTATTTATAGAAACATTTGGATGCACATTTAACAAAGCTGATTCTGAGATAATAGCTGGAAATTTGCATGAAAATGATATCCAAGTGGTTGATTCTATTGAAGAAGCCGATGTAGCTATAATAAACACTTGTTATGTTAAACAACCAACAGAAAGTAAGGTTATAAATAGGATTACTAGCTTAAAATCCAAATTTCCTAATAAGAAGATTGTTGTTAGTGGATGTATGGTGGAGATAGATCCAAAAAAATTGGATAAAATAGCTCCTGATTCTAGTTGGATTGGTCCACATCAGCTTAAAAATACAACAAATGTGGTGAAATCATCCTTAAATGGAAAAATACTTCGAAAATCTGGTTTTTCATCTGATGCAAAAGTGGGAGTAGCTAAACTTCGTTTTGATTCTCACATTCATATTATTCAAATTTGTGAAGGATGTTTAGGTTCATGTAGCTATTGCTGTACTCGTTTTGCAAGGGGTCCACTAAATAGCTATTCAATTGATGAGATAAAAAAAGAAGCAAGAAAAGCTATAGCTGATGGTTGCGTTGAAATTCAATTAACTGCTCAAGATACAGCTGCATTTGGTAAGGATACTGATGAAAAATTATCTGCTCTTGTTGAAGAAGTAGCTACTATCCCTGGGGATTTTAGACTTCGGCTTGGAATGATGCATCCTAAAAATATAGGTGAGGATCTTGAATGTTTAATTAAATCTTTTAAACTTCCAAATGTTTACAAATTCCTTCATTTACCTATTCAAAGTGGGAGTAACAAGATATTACAGGATATGAAACGTAATCATTCTGTTGAAGAGTATAAAGATATTGTTAAGAAATTTAGAGAAGAAATTCCAGATCTGACAATAGCTACAGATATCATTGTAGGATATCCAACAGAAACAGAAGAAGATTTTAATAAAACTTCAGAATTTTTAAAAGAACTTAAACCAGGGTTAATACATTTATCTAAGTATAAACATAGAGAGGGAGCTCTATCATCAGTACTTGAAGAAATTCCCTATGATACAATGAAAAGGCGATCTAAGTATTTAACTGATATCAAATCAATGATAACTGAAGATGAAAATAAACAGCTACTGGGAACTGTTCAAAGAGCGTTAGTTGTTGAAAAAGGTAATAAAGGAGGATATATAGCTAAGACTGATTCTTATATTCCTGTAGTAGTTGATGATGTTGATATTGGAACTTTTATCAATGTTAAGATTACTGAAGCTACTAGTACTTATTTAAGAGGAAAAAAGATTTAATTCCTCTTTAACTTACAATTCATTATTTTCAGAAAAAAATTCTATTTTTTCAATATTAAACCTGTTTTTAATAAATTAAACTTGTTTTTAATTAATTAAACTTTTTATTAATTAATTTTTATTTAAATAAATAAATTATTGGATTTTTAATAAATTATTATAGTGTTTATTTTCTACTTTCATTT
>WRNS01000029.1 GCA_009776495.1 Methanobrevibacter sp.
TAAAGAAACCAAACTCAAAAACACAATATACAACATATACAGAACAACACAAATCAACCAAAAACAATGATTTCTACAAAGCCAAAATATAATGAATTAATATAAGATATTTTAATTATAAAAATTATTAAAAATAAAATGAATAATATAAAATATGTTTTTTTTAAAAAAATATTAAAAAATTTACAAAATTCTAATATAAAAATTATTAAAATTATAATAAATTATAAAATATATTTTTTTTATAAAAATTATTAAAATATTTATCAAATTTTATTATAAGATTTATTAAATAATTAACAAATGATTCTGTTTGAGATTGATTATATGGTTATAAAATGTAGAACTATTTCAAAAGGAATAGCTACTGGTGAGTTGATTGTGAGTAATGAACCACTTAGCTTTTTAGGTGGAGTCAACCCAGAAACAGGGGAAATTATCGATTCAAATCATGAGTTAAAAGGCAAATTCATCAATGATAAGATATTGTTTATTCCTGGTGGGAAAGGTTCCACAGTTGGCTCTTATGTAATATTTCAAATGAAAAAAAATAATGTTGCACCGAGAGGGATAATATGTTTAAATGCCGAGCCAATAATAGCTACTGGTGCTATAATGTCAAATATTCCCATGGTTGATTCTCCTTCTTCAGTTGATGAGCTAAATAATGGAACTAAAGTAGAATTAAACAGTGATCAAGGGAAAGTCAGTATTTTATAAAAACTTTAGTTGAGGGAAAATCAGTTTATTATAAGAACTTTACTTGAGGGAAAATTAGTATACTATAAAAACTTTATTAGAGGAAAAGGCATAATGACAAAGCAATGTATCAATAGATAATATATTCATATTTTCTTTTTTTATATAATTATACATGTAATGATACAAATTGTTCGTGTTTAAAAGAACATTTAAATGTTTAAGCAAAGATTTATATAGGATAAAGTTGAAATATACAGTTTGAGTATATAAAACTTAACCGATTATAAAATAATATATATCGGATATGCATTTTACTTATATCTAAATGAACATTAAAATATAATATATGTAAAAAACGTTTTTTACTCGCTCGTGTATACAATCATGGCAAAAATAATAACAATTTGAAAACTTCCAAAAGTCTTAGAAAGATTATTAAAAACAATCTCATATTTTTATGAAAAACTTAGAAGCAAAAAAATTGATTTATACGCCTGAAAAATCTAATTTTTGCTATGATGGTATACGAGCATTTTATTTTTTGACATACTTTTACTGATTTTTTTCTGATATTTCAATTTTTGTAATATTTTTTTATTTTCTCATTTTCAGATTTCATCTAAATCTTGAAGTTATTAGATTTTTATTTTAAAATATTAAATATCCTAAAAATATATAAAATAATGATATACTAATAATTCTTGAGATTTTATATATTTATTTTTAAAAGAAACAAATGGGCCGATTTTAATGAATTCTAAGTTAATTAAAAATATAACAATTATTGATTCAGTTTATGATGAACCCGTAGAAAATATAGCTATTTTAATTAAGGAAGGAAAAATAATAGCTATAGATAAGTCAACTTGTATTGATATAGATGATGGATGTGAAATCATAGATGGAGAAGGATGTTTCATTTTACCAGGATTTATAGATATGCATGTTCATCTGATGGCAAGAGGATTTCTATTTGAAGACACTATGAACAATCCATTAGCTACTTACTTTTACAATGCACTGAAAAATATGAAGGATACTNTGGAGGGAGGAGTAACCTATGTTCGTGACTGTGGATTAGCTGATATTGGTGTAAAANTATCTCAAGAGAAAAGNCTTTTTCCCGCTCCNAAGATGAAAATAAGNGTGATGCCCCTTTCTATTAGTGGAGGACACTTTGATTTCAAGTTAAATTCTGGTTACGACATGGTAATGAAGTATCCTGGACTTCCCCATCCTGTTTGTAATGGAGTTGAAGGAGTAATAGCTAAAACACGAGAAGTTTTAGGTGCTAAAGCAGATTTCATAAAAGTGATGGCCACTGGCGGAGTTATTAGTGCAAACGATTCTCCAGAAAACGCCCAATTTAATAAAAAAGAATTAATAGCTATTGTTAGGGAAGCTAAGATGAGAGGAAATACTAAAGTATCAGCTCACGCTCATGGTTTAGAAGGAATAAAAAATGCGGTTAATTCAGGAATTCAGTTTATTGAACATGGCACTTATCTAAATGAAAAAATAGCTAAATTAATGGTAGAAAAAGGAACCTATTTAACACCAACCAGATTAGTCATTGATGGGACAGTAAAAAACGCAGAGAAAGGAAAATTAAGTAAAGAAACATCTAAAAAAGCTATGGAGGTTTCAAAGGTTCACAAAGAAAACATGGAAATAGCTTACAACGAAGGAGTGAAAATGTTAATGGGAACCGATTCTGGTGTCATTGCACATGGGCAAAATCTCAAAGAATTAAAACTACTTTGTGATATTGGAATGACACCAATGGAAGCAATAGCCTCTGGAACAATAGAAGCAGCTAAATCCATGGGAATTAATAATGAACTTGGTTCAATAACTATTGGAAAAGCTGCAGATATGATAATAACTGATAAAAACCCTTTAGACGATATTAGCTATTTAGGAAATCCAAATAATATTTTAATGGTTATTCAAGACGGAAAAATAGTTAAAAATAGATTTAATCAATAATTTTTAAATTTTTTAAAATAATTAATTTTTAAATAATTAAAAAATAATTCAAAATCTAAAAAAAAAAAAAAAACAATCCAAAAATAAAAAATATTTTTTAAAGACTTAAAAAAATACCAAAAATATTCATGACAAATAAGAAGTGAATTTCATGAATAATAAAAAAGAAAAAAAGAAGATTGAAATTCCAATCGAAGGAATGAATTGTGCTTCTTGTGCTTTGAATGTAGAAAACTCAATAAATAAGTTAGAAGGAGTTCAAAGCCAAGTAGATATAAACACTAACAAAGCAAGAGTAGAGTACGACCCACAATCAGTAGCTATTTGGGATATTGAAAAAAGTATTGAAAATGCAGGATATAAAGTAAAAAAATCTGAGATAAGCTTGCAAATAGCTGGAATGCACTGTGCTAACTGTGTAACGAACATTGAAGAAAAATTAAAAAGTTTAGATGGGGTATACTCGGTTAATGTTAATTTAAATTCACAAAAAGCATTGGTTTACTATGACAAAAACCAGATAAATAGTGAAGATATGGGTAAAGCTATTATTAATCAGGGTTTTGATTATTTAGGAGTAGCTAATCAAGTTGATCCTGATGCAGATGATAAACTTTATGAAAAAGACCTAAAGGATAAAAAAAATAGGATCATTGTTGGTTTTATTTTCTCAGGAATATTGATGGGATTGATGTTCACACCACATATGGCATTTCATAATATTGGTATATCAATGTTGATGAGCTCACTTTTAATAGCTATTATTCCTTTTATATATGTTTCTTATCCAATAATTAAAGCTGGTTTTAATTCATTAGCACATAAAAATTTAGATATGGATGTAATGTATACAATGGGTATTTTAGTTGCATTTATATCAAGTTTACTTGGAACATTTAATATAATCCTTGATTCAAGTTTTATGTTTTATGAAACAGCTATTATGTTACCATCATTTTTAATGCTTGGAAGGTATTTGGAAAGCAAAGCTAAGAGAAAAACTTCAAGTTCGATTAAACAATTAATTCATCTACAACCAAAAACAGCTACATTACTTATTAAAAAAGAAAATTTTAATGAAAACAGAGGAAAAGAAAATCTCACAGAAGAGAAAGCTATTGATTCAAACGAATACGAAGAAAAAGAAATCCTCATCGAAGACATAGCTATTGATGATATAATACTTGTAAAACCAGGAGATAAGGTTCCTATTGATGGACTTGTCTTGGATGGAGAAAGCTATGTTGAGGAATCTATGATTACAGGAGAACCAATAGCTAAACTAAAATCTAAAAATGATAAAGTTTTTGCAGGAACAATAAATCAAGATGGAATTTTAAAAATTAAAGCTACACACATTGGAAAGGATACTGTACTTTCTCAAATCATTGATTTAGTGGAAAAAGCTCAAACCTCAAAAGCTCCAGTTCAAAAAATTGCAGATAAAGTTGTGAAATATTTCATTCCAACAATCTTACTAATAGCTATTGTCTCTTTCATTGTTTGGTATCTTATTTTAGGATCTACTCTTTTATTTGCACTAACAACACTTATTTCAGTTTTAGTTGTAGCTTGTCCATGTGCATTGGGCTTAGCTACTCCAACCGCAGTTACCGTTGGAATAGGTAGAGCAGCAGAGTATGGAATTTTAATAAAAAATGGTTCAACACTGGAAAATGCTGGAAATGTTTCAATAGCTATTTTTGATAAAACAGGAACTATTACCGAGGGAAATCCTGAAATATCGGATGTTTTTATTCTTAATAATGATAATAATGATAAAAATTATTTAAATGAAAATATTGAAAATTTTAAAAATAATAATGAAAATAATGATTTTGAAAATAAAAATAAAAATGATTTAAAAAATAATAAAGAAAATAATGATTTTGAAAAAAATATTGAAAATAATTTAAAAAATAATAATGAAAATAATGATTTTGAAAAAAATATTGAAAATAATTTACAAAATAATAATGAATCTGAACTTATTCAACTAATAGCTAGTTTAGAAAATAATTCCACACACCCAATAGCTAAAGCAATCACAAAAAAAGCTAAAGAAATGAACTTAAAATTAGATAAAGTTGATGAGTTTGAAAATATAAGAGGAAAAGGTTTAAAAGGAAAAATTAAAGGAAAAACTGCTTTAGCTGGAAATAAATCACTTTTAAAAGATGAAAATATAGCTATTTCTGAAAAATCTATGGAAAAGTATGATGAATTTGTAAATGAGGGAAAAACAGCTATATTTTTAGTTTATAATGATTCAATCAAGGGAATTATTACGTTAACAGATAAAATAAAGGATAATTCTAAAAAAACAATTGAAAACCTCCATTCAATGAAAATAGCTACTTTTATGATTTCAGGAGACAATGGAAAAACAGCTATTGGGGTAGCTAATGAAGTGGGAATTGAAAATGTCCTTGGAGACGTTTTACCAAATGAAAAACTTGAAAAAGTGAGAGAACTCCAAAAATCAGGGGAAAATAAAGTACTCTTTGTAGGTGATGGGATAAATGATGCTCCAGCTATTTCAGGAGCTGATGTTGGAGTAGCTTTAGGAAGTGGAACAGATATAGCTATGGAAAGTGGAGATATTGTTTTAATCAAGGGTGATTTAGAAAATGTTGTTGGAAGCATTGAATTTTCAAAGAAAGTAATGACACGTATAAAAGAAAACATATTTTGGGCATTTGCCTACAATATAATATTGATTCCAATAGCTGCAGGTTTACTGTATCCACTATTTGGTATAATTTTCAGACCAGAATTTGCTGGTTTAGCTATGGCATTGAGCTCGGTAACAGTGATTTCACTATCCCTTATGCTAAAAAGATATGTTCCTCCAATAAAAAGAGGACTTAAAGAAGTAACTACTTGAATAATTTGTGACTATTATAATAATTATTATGGTTATATTATTTCAGAATATATGGTTATACTATTGCAAAATATATGGTAACATTATTGCAAAATATCATCGAATATTAGAAAATATTGTTGAATCCTGAATTTTTTAAGAAGTAATGATTTAAGGTATTCTGTTTATACCTTCTTTATTATCAAAATGTTTGTCAAATGTAGCTATTTCAGCAATTCCTAATTGTTCCATAAGTTCAATATATAAACAATCAAAAAAAGGTATTCTTTCAGGCAAATAACTAATTTGTCTTTTGAGGGCATCATCATACAAGGATGTATCTTCTATTATCTTGAACTTTCCACCATTTAACCTAATGTATGATTTTTCTAATATTTCTTTTGAAACCTTTAATTTTATATTCAAAACGGTCATTACCTCTAATATTATAGAATTAGCTATTATTAACTCTTTGTTTTTTATTTTATCCCATATTTTTAGAGCTTTTTCGTGGTGATCATTAGTATTAACGAATAAATCTATTATAAAATTAGCATCTAAGAATATCATTTAGTTAATACTCTCCTTTTCTTATTTCGTTCAATGCTTTTACTGAATTAAATCCTTTTGGTGCTTTTATAGTTCCTATCATATCATCAATAGAAGCATTAGGATCTTGTTCTACTATAACCCTAAGTTTTGTTTTGTTTATTTCTGGTTCGTTTTCTATTCCTTGTTTTATGTAGTCTGTTATAATTTCTGTTTGTGTAACTTTTTTATTAATAGCTATTCTTTTAAGAATGTCTACTAAATTCTTATCTAGGTTTATACTTGTTTTAGTTTTCATTTAAACCCCATATAAATTATAAAGTATATTCTATACTCTGTATTATATATTCTATAATATATAATATTATCTTTAAGGAAAAAAAATATTATTAAATAAAAAAAATAATGACTCTAATATTCAATTTTTGTTGAACTTCAAAAAATGTCAAAGGAGTTTCAATCCCTATAATAGCTAAAACAATTCTTTTTCTATTTCTTCCAATGATTTTCCTTTTGTTTCTGGAATCCATATTTTTATAAAGATTAATGATAGGAAGCTACTTACTGCAAATATTCCAAATAACACGGCTCCTCCAAAGTTGTTCAAAATGTATGGAGAAAATTGTAAAACAAGAAAAGTAGCTAACCAGTTAACAGTCGAGGTAAAAGACACAGCTAAACCACGAAAATGATTTGAAAACAGTTCTGATGTGATGACCCCTAACATTGGTGCAAAAGATCCAGCAAAAAAAGCGATAAAGAGTAAAATAGCTATTAAAATTCCAATATTACTGATGTTAAAAATGAAGGCATAGCTGATATAAGCTAATGTTAAGGTCATTCCTGCTGCACCCCAAATAAGCAAGGTTTTTCTACCCTTTGAATCAATGAATCGAAGGACAATGAAAGTAGCTAAGAAATTTACAATCCCAATGAATATCGATTGAAAAATGGCAATATTCTCATTTACCCCTGTTTTTGCAAAAATTATTGGAGCATAATTAAGAACTGCATTGATTCCAACTAATTGCTGAGAAACAGCTAAAAAAACACCTAAAAAAACTAATTTCCCAACCTTTCCTTTAAAAATATAGGTTAAAGATACTTTTTTAACTTTTAAAGATATGGAATTTTCAATATCATGAAGTTCTTCTATAGCTAACTCGTATCCATGTGCTTTTTTAAAAAAATCAAATGCTTCTTTTTTCCTGTCATTAGCTATTAACCATCGTGGACTTTCAGGAAGGAAATTTATCATGAGAACCATGACCAACATACTAAAAGCAAAAGGAACTGCCAACATATACCTCCATCCATTAGCTAGATCCATAAAAAAATAATTAAAAATATAAGCTAAAAGAATTCCAGTGACGATAGCTAATGTTTGAAAAGAAACAAGCATTCCTCTTTTGTTTGGAGGAGAAATTTCTGATATATAAACAGGCCCTACAACAGAAACAATTCCTACTCCTACACCACCAATTAAACGAAAAATCACAAGAGCAAGGGCAGATTGTGAAAATACACACCCTATGGAAGATATTGCAAATAAGATTGTGGAGAAAACCAAAACTTTCTTTCTTCCATGTTTTTCTATAAAATGTCCTGAAGAAAATGCACCAAAAAGACTTCCTATTATAAGTGAGCTTACAACAATTCCTAAAGCATGATCAGTCAAATTAAAAAAACCTTGAATAGAATTAACTGCTCCTGAAATTCCAGCTATGTTTAGACCAAGTAGTAATCCTCCACTTGTTGCAACAAAGATTATCCAATATAAGTGTTTATAATTTGACATGTTACCCCTTAAATCTAAGAAAACTAAAAAAACTTAGGTTGAAACTTTAGAAAAAACTGAAAAATAAAATTAACAAATAAGAAAATCATAGAAATCTTAGATAAAATTTAATAAAAATTGAAAAAATATCTTGAATTTAAAAATAAATAATAAATTATAAAAAAATTATTTAAAAATTATTTAAAAAATATAAATAAAAATTGAAAAATAA
>WRNS01000030.1 GCA_009776495.1 Methanobrevibacter sp.
TTTAATTTTTTTTATTTTTAAAATTTTAATTTTTTTGTAATTTTTATATTTTTTTTTATTTTTAAAATTTAATATTTTTTTTTAAATTTATAAATCTTGTTTTTATTCAGAAACAATTTCAGAAATTCCATTTTCTTTTTTGACCTTGATTATGTTTTCTGCTGCATTTTCTAGCTCTGAATCATGTGTTACAATTATCATTTGAGGAATTACAGACAAATTCATAAGTAGCTCGATAAGTTCGGTTCGTCTGTACTGGTCAAGATGAATGGTTGGCTCGTCAAGAAGGATAGTTTCAAGGTTTCCTGAAGCCATTAGCTGGGTGATTCCAAGTCTTAAAGCTAAAGCAATAGCTATTTTTTCACCACCACTAACCATATCTAAGTTAGTTTCTCCTTCTGGACCGAAAACAGATATGTTGTAGTCTTCGTCAATTATTAAATCAGAGTAATTAAAATTGAATTTTTCAAAGAATTTCACAGTATTTTTTTGTATCAAAGGCCGTGATTTATTTCTCAAGTCTCTTTGAATCCCATCCTTACCATAAAGACTTCTAATTTCTGTTAATAGCTTTAAATAATCATCTATATTTTCCAATTTTTTCTCATATTCCTTTGTTTTTTTAAGTTTTTTACTAAGGCTCTTCACTGAGATTTTAATTTCAGTAGCTTTTCCTTTTATTTCAGAAATATTATTATTTAATTCAGCTACTTTTTTTTCGATTTTGTTATAGCATGTGAGAATATTTTCATATAATTCTTCATCATATTTGCAAACTTCTAAATCTACCTTAATTTTTTTAATTTTAGATTCTCTTTCGTTTAAATCTTTTTCATAGGACTTCAACATGGAGTTTATACTGTCTTTTCCTATAACAAAACCTTTTAATTGGTTGTATTCCTTATCTTTAACCTTTAAATAGCTAATTTTTTCTTTAAGCTCCTCTTCTCCCATGTCAGTTCTAAGTGAACCATCTTTCTCCATTAGTCCTTTAATCTTTTCAACTTCACTGTCAACATTTTGAGTTATCTTAAGAAGTTTTTCTCGTGCTTCGGTTTCTTTTCCTAAAGTGTCAAGAGAACCAAGTGATTTCATATAATGGTCATAGCTATTTTTTCTAGTTTGCCCTATTTTATTCGCTGATTCGAGTGATGAAATTATTTCAGCAAGTTTTAACTTGATTTTATCATTATCTTTTATTTTTTCTTGAAGTTTTTTTATTTTTGCTTCGTTTTCGCTAATTTCATTAGCTATGTACTCATGAAAAGAAATATCGGTTTCAATTTTTTCTAAAATTGCAATTTTAGAATTTAAAATATCTTCTTCAATATTTGATTTTTGAATAAGTTTATCATTATCTTCTATTAATTTTTCATTTTTTTCTATTAAAGAGTTATAAGAATTTAGTAAATCTACTTTTTTTTCTTTACTTATCTTAGATTTACAAGTAGGGCACTGATTCTTCATAGTTTCAAGTTCTTTCACTTGTTTTTTTGCATTTTTAATTGCTTCTTTTAGTGCTGAGTTTTCTTGATTATTTTTTGAAATATTTTTATTTAGTTCTGCTATTTTTTCAGCTATTTTTTCATTTATTTCTTTTAGATGATTTTTCAACAGATTAAAATCGTTGAAATCTGAGTGAATTTCTTTATTTACTGATTTAAAGAAGTTATTAATCTTTTTTTCATTGTCAGTTTTTTTATTTTCTAACTGTTCTATGTCTTTAGTAATTTGGTTAGCTAATTGATTTTCAACATCATATTCTTGTTTTTCTTGGTTTAAATTTTTCAATTTCTCTTGAATCTCAATATATTCTTCATATCCTGGTTTTTCATTGTTTAAAATTGTTTTACAATCTTTTATGGATGCTAATTTATTTTTTAAGAATTCTTCCTCTTTTTTAAGATTTTTAATATTTTTCACAGATTCATAAAATTCAAGGTAAAAGGTGAGACTTTTCACTTCCTCTTCAATTAAATTCATTTCTTTTTCCTTTTTTTCAATATCTTTTATCTGTTTTTCGGAATTTATTTTATCTCCTATGACTTTCTTAAGAATTTCTGTTTCATTAGCTAAATTATTGCTTAAAGTTTCAAAAACACTTTTTTCAGATTCCATATTGCTTTTTTTCAAAGAATATTTCTCTTTTTCTTTTTCAAGTCTTTTAAGTTCCATTTGAAATTTTTCAAATTTTTGATTTAAATCAGTTAAAATAAGATTTTTTTGTTCAAATTCCTTTTCAAATTCCTTTATTGAAGAAATTTTACCTTTTAATTCGGATTTATGATTTTCATAAATGTTAAGTAAGGGTAATATATTTTTCCAAGCTTTTTCAAGTGAATCGATTCGAAGTAATTTAGCTATGAGCTTTTTTTTCTCAGATGGAGTTTTACCTATTAAGTCAGCTATTTCACCTTGGCGAATATATATGGCATTTAAAAATAGCTCAGAGTCCATATTAAGAATAGCTTGAATTTCATCATTGACTTGCTTATCTCCTGTTGTAATGGAATAAAAAGTATCCTTCTCTTTGATAAAGAGTTTAACATCTGATTTAATTGATGTTTTGTTATTAGAAGATATTTTGCTAATTTTTCTCATTATTTTATAATCTTTTCCATCAACATTAAATTCTAAACTAACTTCCATGGTTTCTTTCAAATTTTTATTTTTGTTAGTTTTCACTAAATCGACTATTTTTTTAGTAGTGTGTTGTTTGAATAATGCAAAACTAATGGCTTCAAGTATTGTAGATTTACCTGCTCCATTTTCACCAATTATTAAATTAACGCATGGTTCAAGATTTATAACAGTATTTTCATGAGACTTAAAATTTTTAAGTCTTAGTTTCTGAAATATCATATTATCTCAATTTTTTTTAAAAAATTTAGCAATTATATTTATTTTTCAATTTTCTTCATCTATTTCAAAATCATCAAATTCAATCTCAGTAGTTTCAAAATCATCATCTGATAAATCATAGTTTTCCTCTGACAAGTCAAAGTCTTCATCTGATAAATCATAGTCTTCCTCTGAAATATCAAGTTCTAGGAAATATTCTGTAAAAAATTTGTTGGAAATTTTTTCTGATTCTTCTAATTTTTCATTAGAGAGATTATCTAATAGTTCAATAGCTAATTTCACAATATCTTCATTGTCAAAATCCTTTAATCTTTCAGCCAAAAGTTTTCTTGGATCAAGACTGGTTACATCTTCTATTAGCTTTTCATCATTTAAAATATCCTCTGACTTAAACACTGTTCTTACTTTAAGGGAATTTTCGAAGAGTTCTTGGTTTATTATTTCATAAATATCCCCACGGTTAAAATTCCCACTTTCAACTGTTAGATTGACGATTGGTTTATTTTTTAGCTTTGAAATATAAGACTTTAAGTTTTGAATTTCACTATCAAAGTTAGGATATTGAATTTTTTGTATTATAAACTCTCTTTGAGGGTCAATGTTATGTGGTTCGACTTTGACATGGTCATTAGTCATTTCCACCATATAAAAACCTTTCTTTTTTGTAACAAAATCTTTCAATTCACTGCTTTTCCAGATTTCAGTGGATCCAGGATAAACTAATTTAGCTCCAGCAAAGTCATCTATAACTCTCGTATGGACATGACCACAACCATAATAATCGAAATTTTTAGGTATATCAGTTAATTCTAATTCATATTCCCATGGAAGATATTTATCAATACCTTGATGAATAACAAGGATTTTCTTTGAATAGTTTTCTGCTTCTTTAGATAATTCATTTAACCTATTTTTCAATGAATCAACTTGAAGTTTTGAGTGATAAGGAGTTCCTCCAATGAATACATCATCATAGATGTAATATGGTTTTTTAGGACTTATTAAATTCAATCCAAGTTTTTTATATAAAACTTGTGGAGGAATAGCATTTTTTCTCATTAAGATATCGTGGTTTCCAGCTATTGCATACACTGGAATTCCATTATCTTTTAATTTTAGAAATTGTTCTTGAAAAACAAGTAATGCATTTGGAGAAGGTTTTGAAAATTCAAAAAGATCACCACTATGAATTACAAAGTCAGGACTTTCAACAATGATTTTATCGACTATATCTTCAAAAACATGATAAAAATCTTCTTCTCTTTCAATTAGACCATATTGTCTATATCCTAAGTGTGTATCAGCTAAATGAGCAAATTTCATATTTTCTCCATTTTAAATAAATATTAACATGTATTATCATATCTTTTTTACAAATTATTCTATAAATTATTTAAGATAAAATTATTGATTTTTTTTTTAAAAATATTATTATAAAATATATTGTTAAAATTCATGAACGAAGTATTTTAAAAAGAAATTATATTACTAGTAATCCCCACCTAAATCACTATATTCCTTTTCTTGTTCTTGAATTTTTTCTTCAAGAACTTTTTTTCCTTTATTCCATTCACTAATAATATCTAAATCTCCACCAACGGTTCTTCCTTTAAATTCATCGATTTTTACAAGTGTAGGAACCTTAACCATTAGACCTAAAACAATAGCTTCCCCAATGTTTAAAGAAGGTAATTGTTTAACCAAATCTTCACTAAGACTCTCACTAGCTGTTTGAACATGTCTTTGATCTTGTGGNTCAACAAGTCTTAAAATGATCATGTTATTAGCTTGNGAAAGAGTATCTGANTCTACTGATTTTGGACTTTGACTAACTAAACAAAGACCAAGCCCAAATTTTCTTCCTTCTCTAGCTATTCTACTTATCCAATACTTAGACTGAGGATTTCTATTTTTTGGAGCAAGAATGTGAGCTTCTTCTATAATGAAAAAGACTGGAAAGTTTAAGGATTTGTTATAGCTACTTTCACTGTTATGAACAAAGTTTTTCCTAGCTTTTAAAGCATTTCTTAAAACATGGCTTACTATGACTTCTGCTGCAGACTCATCGGTTTGTCCTAAATCAAGAACATTAGCTGTAGATAGCTTAAGTTCGGACAATATGTTTCCTGCATGTATATTGAGTAGTGAGCTATATTTATTTTGTATATCTTCCACCTTATTAATTACATCCATTATCCTAGATTTATCCGATGCATTGAGTTCTTTTCCACGGAATGTCTCAGTATTATACCATTTTTCAAGTGTTCTTTTCATTATTTCAATAAAATCTTTGGTATCATGGGTTCCACCTCGAATGATTCCAGTGGCTTCTTTATAGCTTTCTCTAAAGTATCTTTCTTGGATATGTGCTGATGAAGAAATATTAGCTAATCCTTTGATTTCATCAAAAGACATGTAAATTGGATTAATATTTGGTTCAATTACATTTATTTCTCCATTTTGAAATTTAGCTCCAGAGTATTCAGAATGCATATCGAAAATAAGAATACATCCATTGTATTCAAGTAATCCATCGATTAAAACCGAAACTGTGTTTGATTTTCCAGCTCCAGTCATAGCTAAAATAGCTAAATGTCTTGAAACCATGTTGTTAATATTAACTTTTACTTCAACATCTTCTTGACTAATTAAATTGCCGATTTTTAAGGAATTTTTAACTTTAAAAACTTTTTTCAATGTTTCCTCATCAGCTATTGTAATTTCAGTTCCAGGAGGAGCAGGAGTTCGAGGAATCCTTAAGTCATTATCAATATCTCCAAGAATTTTCACATGTCCCTTGATGTAAAAATCTTCTCCTTCAATTTCTTTAATTTTTTCTACTGTGTTAGGATCATATATTTCTCCATTTAGAGAAACACTTCCTCTTACTAAAGATTCAATCATTCCTAAAATAGTTTTTTCGTCATAATTTAGACAAACATATTCTCCTACTTTAGGCATTTCTTTTGAAATAAAAGTCACATCGATTAGTGATGTTTCACCTACAGATCGTCCAATAATCATTATAACACCATTAACAACAAATAATAGTTTTTTAAATTTTTTTCTACTACTAAATCATTTCCCAAAATCATTTCTCTAAAGTATTTCTCTAAAGTATTTCTCTAAAGCATTTCTCTAAAGCATTTCCCTACCAGGTTTCTCATAAAAACCAAATATTTTAAATAATTGTTCAATATCTCGTTTTTTTATAATAACATCATGATGTGCTTTTTTTAGTAAATAAGGATAACCTTCAGAAGAAGTTTTATTAATAACTCCAATAATTTTTTTTATATCCTTTTCGTCTGCTCTATATGGTAATTCAATTTTTAGAATATTTTTATTTCTTTCTAATCTTAAGTAAAAAATAGTAAAAGTTAATTTTTTAAAAAAAGAATCTTCTACAGCAAATTCTCTTTTTAATTTTTCTGAATTCTCATAAACAGGTTTTGGGATTGTTGGAATGGAAAATCCTGCTTTTGGGCTATGTTTATCAAAAATAGCTATATCTGGAATGTTACTATTAAAATAATCATATGAAGTTGATGTTTTAGAAATAGCTATAATTTTTTTTTTATATTTTAATAAATTTGATAAAGTTAATAATTTTTCAATATGTTCTAAAAAAATAACTGGTTCATATTCTTTTAATTGCTTAAATTTCTCTTTCAAATCACTATTAGCTATTTTTGTTGAGGATATTCCCACATCAATGTTTTCAATATTATTAATATCTTTTATAAGATACTCTTCTGATAAATTTAATATTTCCTTTTTAATTTTTTGAGGAATTTCTTTTTCTAAAGGAAAAGGTCTTATTAAATCTCCTAAAAGAGAACCATCATATAAATAATAATCAATATCATAGGTTTTAATCGTTTTTAATGCATTTTTCACTTCAAATAAACCCATGTAATTTCTTATTCTATCACTTGCAAATTCACTATGAGGAATCACGTCAATATCAGAACTTTCAATTTTACTTAAAAGTTTGTTAAAGATTAGGGACTCTGCAGATATTGCATAAAAGTAAAAATTTAAGAATTTTTTTTCATGTTTGCTTCCATCCCCTGCAGCTATTGTCAAATCATCCTTGGATTCAGCTATTTCCCCTTCTTTCCAGTGTTTACTAACATCAAAATTAGCTATTTCATATTCTTCTACTTTTTTAGTAATTATTTCCTTTTTATTTATTGCTTTACTGTAAAGTGATTCCAACATAGTAATCTCATGAATTATAATATAATTTTCTTATAAACTGATTTTTAATAGTGTGATTCTTTAGTTAAAATAATAGTATGATTCTTTAGTTAAAACAATATTATTTATAATCTTTTAATCAGCTTTCCGAATTCCAGTTACAATTTCTTTAATTTTGGCTTCAACATCATCGGTTTCTTCTACAATAGTTCCTGTAACAACAATATCAGCTCCGGCTTTAGCTACTGTGAATGCTGTTTTACCGTCTCGTATACCTCCACCAACAATTATAACCATATCATCAGTAGCTTTCTTTGAGTAAGCTACCATTTCAGGAGGCACATTTTCAGCTGCTCCTGAACCTGCTTCAAGATAAAAAAATCTCATTCCGAGAGATTCAGCAGCCATTGCATATGCTGCTGGAATTTTAGGTTTGTTTCTTGGAACGAGTTTAGCATCTCCAACCCAACCAACCGTTCCACCTGGCTGAATTACCATGTATCCCATTGGAATAGCTTCTATTCCTGCTTTTTTAACAGCTGGAGCACCTAATGCTTGAGCTTCTATAATCCAATAAGGATTATTCGAGTTTAAAAAGCTCATAAAGAAGATAGCATCAGCATATTTAGTTACATTACTCGTATTTCCTGGAAAAATAATTATAGGATGATCTATATTTTCAGACAATGCTTTAGCTGTTTTATCAACATCATCTCCAGCAACGGTAGATCCACCTAACATTATCCCATCAGTACCACCAGCAATAGCTGATTTAGCTATTTTCACAGCGTTTTCAGGACTTTGCTCATCAGGATCAATTAGTGTTAAATGAACTTTACGATTTTTTAAAATATCTTTTATTTGACTTTCTACTATCATTTGGATCCCTAAATTATCTTATAAATATTTTTAATTAATATTCTTATTTTAACTTTTTTCTAAATCATATAAATTAGTATAGATTTTATTTACTAGTTATTTTAATTATATTTGAATTTAAACAACACTCAATAATTTATTTTTTTAAGGTATAAACTAAATA
>WRNS01000031.1 GCA_009776495.1 Methanobrevibacter sp.
ATCTGTTTTGCTAATAATTTTATCCTTCATACCATCTTTAGAAGTTATTTTAGCTAATACTATAATCATGTTTATCCTCTCAAAATTATTTTATATCTAAACTTATTCGATGTTTTTTTCTCACCTAATATTAAAATCCAGAAAATTATTTATTGGCTAATAATTAGAATCTTGAAGATGAGTGTTCAATAAATAAGTCTTCTAGAAAATAATATTAGCAATGTATTTCATTTGAGCAAATAGTTAGAAAATACACTTAATCAGGATTTATATAGGAATTTATTCAACAAATTTATCTGATCCAATTCCTGTGATTCTAAGTCCACCAAAGTGAGATTTGTGTTTGATGTTTAAACCTATGAGCAAAGGAGTAATTTTTTCAACCATTCTTGCTCTTTCTAAAGGTCCACAGTCAAGACATCTGACTCCTGGTATTTTAGCTATTAATTCCATAGCTGTTTTTTTAGCTTCAGCGTCATCTCCAGAAACTAAACAATCACAGTCAATATCTTCCTCAAAGTTCATTAGATGTGAGTTACTGATGTTGTTGAATGCAGAAACAACTTTAACGCCAGTACCTTTTAATATTTCCGCTGTTCGCTCAGCAGCAGATCCTTGGCACAAGTCAACATATCTCATTGGAGGTCCACCAACTAATGTATCTAAAGGTACGGTTGCATCAATGAGAATTTTATCACCAACAAAATCTTTAACAGACTTTAGAGTTCCCATTTGAGCTGCCAATGGAACGGTTAATATTAAAATTTCGCCTTTATCAGCTGCATCTTCATTTGCCATTCCAGATAAATTTGGAATATCATCTTTTTTCAAAAGTTCTTTGACTTTTTCAACAGCTGCTTCAGCTTTATCAGCTGCTCTTGAACCAATAATTACTTCTACGCCTTGTTGGACGAGACGGACTACAATTCCTAGTCCTTGATCTCCAGTTCCACCAAGTACTGACACTATCATTTAACCACCTGTTTTTAAAAAAATAAAAAAAAAGAATGTATAGATAGTTATCTATAAATTCTCATCTATAATAACAACTGGTTTAATTAAGTCTCGTGGTTTATCTTTCATTAATAGAAGGGCTTCTTCAATTTTTTCAAATCCATGGAAAACATGAGTTGCCATTAGTCCAGGGTCCATACGACCATATTTAACTATATCTGCAAGATTTTCCATTCTTACTCTTCCACCAGGACAAAGTCCAGTTGCAAAGTCTTTATCAGCCATTCCGAATCCCCATCCTACACGAGGAATTGGTAATGTGTCTCCTTCACCAAAGTAGTTAATATTTGAAATAACAGATCCTGCTCGTGCAGTATTGACAGCATCAATTAAAATATTAGAGTTACCACCAGCTACGATTACTGCATCTACGCCTTCACCATCAGTAGCTTCTACAATCTGATCAGCGGTGTTTCCATCTTTATAAGATATAATATCTGTTGCTCCATATTTTTTAGCTACATCAACACAGTTAGGACGTGTACCTACTGCAAATATTCTTCCAGCTCCTTGTAATTGAGCACCAGCTACAGCAGATAAACCAACAGGTCCAATACCTAAAACAGCTACAGAACCACCCATAGGGATTTTAGCGTTTTCTGCACCCATAAATCCAGTTGTTAACATATCTGGAATCATAACTGCTGCTTCAAGTGGTATTTCTTCAGGTAAATGAGCAAGGTTCCAGTCAGCTACATTTACATGGAAGTATTCTCCGAAAACTCCATCTTTAAAGTTTGAAAATTTCCATCCTGAAAGAGGTCCTCCTGTTTGAGATGAAAATCCTCTTTGTACAGCATCAGAGTACCAATCTGGAGTAATTGCTGGAACAATTACTTTATCACCAGGCTTAAAGTCTTTGACTTCACTACCTACTTCTGCAATAACTCCTAATGCTTCGTGTCCTAAAATCATATCGGTTCTTTCACCAATAGCTCCTGCCCATACAGTGTGTATGTCAGAAGTACATGGTGCTAAGGCTATAGGTTTTACCAGTGCATCATATGGACCATAATCTGGTTTATCTTTTTCTACCCATCCGACTTCACCAATTTTTTTCATTGCGAATCCTTTCATATTTATTCCTCCGAAAGTATTAAGTTAGACATATAATCTGATTTTATATGTAATAACTACATATTAAAAATTGTTTTATTTAGTATTTAAATTTTTATATTTGAGTTTATATTATTTTAGTCATATTACACTTTGTAGAAATATTCATTTATTATTATTAAAATATTAAAAAGATAATAATATTATATTAACTATTCGATATAAAATAATATTTTTAACATTTATGAAAGCTATTAAAAAAGAATTTTTTTATAAAAAAAGAATTTATATTAATATTTATAGACATTTAGATAGTATTATTCTTTTAAATATGTAATTATTCTATAATCCCTTTTTATATATTCAACAATTCATTTTTATAGCTTAGCAAATATTTAAAAAAAATTGGGTTTTTTTCTCACATACACTACTCTTTTTGATTATCATTCATGAAGTGATTATGAGTATAAATAAAGTATTACTATCTTAACTAATCTTAAACATATGTCAAATAATTATTAAAAAAACATTATTTTTACTATAATTTTTTTTAAAAGTTGAGAATTAATAGCTGGAAATGATGAATTGATATATAAAAAAACATTCTAAAATTTAAACTTGAAATAATTTTTGTAAAAAAAAAATTAAAAAAAAATTTAAAATTAATAAAATTTATGAATGGATTAGAATTATAAAAAAAAAGAAAAATTTTTTTATCTGTATTGAATTTTTTAAAGAGTGTAGTATTGAGGAATTTAAAAATAAAAAGAATATATGAGAGATTGAGATTATCAAAATATAATTTATCCAATATATCTTAAATCATCTTCTCCAGAGCCCATATTCCTATTGAGAATTTCTTGTTCCATTTGATGAGCCTTTGAAATCATTTTACGTGTTTCTTCAGCTCTTTCATCAAGTTTATCAGTATTTATTTCAATATTTAAAAGAATAGCTAATTTTTTCAAAAGTGATTCTGCTGCTTCGGCATCTATGAAGTAACCTGGTGTTTCACCCATCAAACAAACTCCATCCAGATTTTTAAGTTTACCCAAACCTAGTATTAGTCCTGAAGCCCCAACAATTCCTCCATCAGCAGACCTTATCTCAACTTCAGCTTCTTTCAATACTTCAATCAGTTCAAGATTAGTAGCTGCTCCGAAAACACGAGATTCTCCTACAGGATGACCAATAGCTAATCCTCCCAATGTATAAATCTCTTCAACGCCATAGTCCTTAATAAAATCAAGTATAGCTTCGCATATTTCGTATTGACCTTCAGGGGACAGACCTTGCGCATTTCCGACTAAAATTACAAAGTCTCTTTTATTTTTTCCTTGAGATTTCAGATAATAAAACTCATTAATCATGTTTTCAATTATTCCCTCCTCATCCACAAAAACTTGTGGGGGAAAGAAAGGAGAATAAAGTTCAGCAAATTTTGTAGCTCCTAATTCATCGATCATATGATCAGCAGCTAATTTACCTACATGACCAATACCTGGAAGTGCTTCTATAAATATTGGGTTATCTAATGTAATATCTTTTAATACATTAATTTGAGTGTTTTTCATTTGAATATCCTTCTAAAATAAGATTATACAAAATAAAATAGTTTTACATAGGTTTTTAGTATTTTATTTGAATATTTTTTTTATTTTTCATGTAAAAATGAATTATATTCATTTTTAAATGATTCATGATTTTTAAAATGATTCATGGAAAATTTATATTAATAATAATATTCATAGCTCACTGTTATTATGATTACTTTTTTTTAAGATTTCTTCTTTTAATTTGCGACGATATTTTCCATATTTATCTTCAATTGAATATTTAGGAGGATAAACAACCATTACTTCTCCTCCGCAATGAGGACAAACTTGGTTAATAGTATATTCATTGCAAGAGGAACATTTGTGCATTTTCATTTTCATTCTAATTCACGTAAAAATGTTCCATTTCCTTCAGAATCTTCAATTATTTTAATGCACCTATCAGCTGCATTTTTAAGTTCTCTTTCAGCTGTGATATAATCGGAGGATTTAACAGTAATCCTATAACGAGGAGCTCCTACACATTGGACTTCAACATCTTCAGCTTCTGCTTCCTTAAGAGCATTTTTAATAATTTCTACTCCTTCAGAATCAAAAGTCTCTATATCAACATAACCTGTGATTTGAACTTCAGGAGGAGTAATATTCTTTTCAGCTATTTCAGCTATTGATTTAGCCCAGTCTTCACTAATGCCTTCTTCAATAAGGACGGAATCCCCTTCTTCTGCAGATATTTCAAATGCACCATAGATATCTCCAAATCTATCCATGAGATTGTAGCCGACTTCATCATAAGCAGTATCCAAATCTTTGTCCAATGATTTTGCAGCTAATTCTAAAAATTTTTCTGCCTTTTGTTCAACTTTCCATTGTTGAATCTTTTTAGTTCTTTGATCTTCTCTTATTCTTTTTAAAGAAGCATCCACATGACCTTTTTTTGGGTTAACTCTTAAAACTCTTGTAACAATCTTCTGATTTTCTCTAACATGGTCACGAATATTTTTAACCCATCCAGAAGAAACTTCGGATATATGAATAAAAGCTTCTTTACCAGAATATTCTTCAAGATGTGCAAAAGCACCATAGTTAAGAACTTTATAAACAGTTGCTACAATAAGTTCTCCTTCATTAGGCCATTCTTGACTTTTTCTTACCATTAAAACACCTGAAATGAATAAAAATCTTAAAAGAGAATTCTCTTTAAAAAACTTTTACTTGTTAACATGATTTTCTGTAAATTTAAAACAATTATAATAAATAATATATTATTAGTTAAAAATACCAAAAATTGGAATATTAATAATTTTAGATTTTAATTTTAGTTTTTAGCTATTGTAAAATTTGCAAATATTTTGTTTTGTAATTACTTTAAAACTTCATTAATATTAGCAAATATCCTGGATTTGCCACCTGAAGGTTTCACTAAAGTTTTACCGCAAATAATACATTGAACAGTAGAAGCTGCTCGATCAAAAATAATTTGCTCGTTGTCACAATCTAAACATTTGACTCTTAAAAAGTTTCCTTTTCTTTGAATTGACATTTAATCACCTATTTAGCTATAAATTCAGGTTTACCAGTTCTAAAAGATTTTTTTATATGGGATTTGCCACATTCTTTACATTTATAACGTAAGTCTAATTTTTTCACAGGTTTATTTCCACTAGGCAGTGGTCTTGGATATCCTCTATAACCACTTGTAACCCTTCTAAATTGTCTTTGTCCCCATTTTAATTCACTAGCTTTACGTCTTTTTGATTCAAACACTTCATGAATAGTGTGTTTCTTACATTTCGGACAATAAGTTCTTTTTTCTTTAGGAATCTTCACATAATCACCTATTTTAGAAAATCCATATTTCCATATATGGATAAATAGCTATAAATTTAAAATTATTATAGCAATGAATTAATTAATATTGATTTTCTACCTTTTAGTTTAATAAATACATTAGAAAGTTAATATATTAAAAATTTAATATATTAAAATTAATATATTGAAATATAAAAAATAATATTTTAAATTAATACAAAATTAATTATAAAAATATACAAAAATTTCTTAAAAGTATTTTGATAAAAAATATAAAATGAAATTTTTTATAATTATTATAAAAAGATATATTTAATGATTTGTTTTTAATCTATATTTAAATTTAATGGAAATCTTAAAAATAAATTATTTTATTTTTTGAATAATGGGGTTTTTTTATTTAAATATAAATTTAACACATTTAAACACTTTAAAATTCTTATTATTAATTATATTATATAACTGTTTGCTTTAAAATTATATTATTTAGCTGTTTATTTTAAAATTATATCTTATAGCTGTTTGCTTTAAAATTATATTATTTAACTGTTTACTTTAAAAAAATTTCTCCTTTTAAATATAATTTGGCTTGCCCACTTATTTCGACCCGATTACCTGAAAGTTTACATTGTAATTTTCCTTCCCGTCTGGACAGCTGAATTGAGGATAATTCTGTTTTATTCAATTTATCTGCCCAATAAGGAGTCAAAGTTGTGTATGCAGAACCAGTCACAGGGTCTTCATCGATTCCTGATTGTGGAGCAAAAAATCTTGAAACAAAATCAACATTTTCACCAGGAGCAGTGATAATAACTCCACGTGCATCCAGTTTTGAAATTATTTCCAATTTAGCTTGTATATTTAATATGTCCTTTTCTTTTTCAAAAACCAACATATAATCTGTCTTTCCTTCAAAAGCTTCAATTGGTTTTTTATCAAAACAGTTTACAAGTTCGTCACTAATAGCTATAGCTTGAAATTCATCTACAGGAAAGTCTAGTGTTAGCCAATCATTTTTTCTACTAACTTTCAACTCACCGCTTCTAGGTGAGTTAAAAATTATGTTATCCTTTAGGTGACCTTCGTGGTTGAATAATACAAACCCACTAGCTAAAGTGGCATGTCCACAAAGGTCTACTTCTACTTCAGGTGTAAACCATCTAATTTCGTAGGAATCCCCACGTTTAACATAGAATCCAGTTTCTGCAAGGTTATTTTCCATAGCTATTTTCTGCAAAAGATCATCATCTAACCATTCATCCAGTGGACAAACTCCTGCGGGATTTCCTCCAAATAACTTTTCTGTAAATGCATCAACTTGATATAGTTTGTATTTCATAATTCATCTCATCTTAATCATAGGAAAGCTATGTTTTTCAATGGGGCCATAATTTTTAATTTATTGAAAAGCATGTTTTTTTAAAAAAGGCACTATTTTTTTACTAGTCTTCCTTTTGTGTTTTTAATAATTATATTTGCATTTTCTTTTGGCATTACAACAATATCTTGTGGATAGAATGGACCATATATTTTTTCATCCACACCTACAATTGCACCAACTTTATCAAATATTAAAATTGTGTCATTAACAATTTTTTTATCCTTGGATAAACTTTTTTGTTTGTCAAAATCCAAATCCAAATCCTTAAAATTTTCTTCTTTTAATTCAATAAACTGTTCATCTTCATCATGGAGAATATTATCCAAATCAACAGATTTAGATTTAATAGCTTGTGGATTTTTTATTGATTTGTTTATTTGCTCATCAATATTTTCAAAATTTTCATCTTTAATAATTTTAGCTTTTTTTATTTCATCAAGCCTTTGTAATACTTTATCATTTGAATGGTTATTGTTTGACTCATTATCTTTTCCAATGGTTTTATCAACATTCGCCTGCTTTTCATCATTATTTAAAACATTATTATTCAAAGTAGGATCATTAGCTATTTCTTCTTTTGATATATCCTTTTCAGAAGAATTATTTTTAGAGTCCTTTTCGACCTTAGACTTTATTATTTTAGAATCATTATCTATGTTTTCAGCTATCTTATCTAATGAAATACCTTGGCGATGATTTTTCAATGTATCTATAAGGTAGAAATATAGCTGTTCTTCTTCCTTAGTAAGATTAAGAGGAACAGTATCTTCAAGATTAAATTTGGCTTCTCCTTTAAAAAGGTGATAAGAACGTTGAATATTCATAACTGCTGCATCAGCTATTTTATGCTCACGTCTTTCACATATTTCAGTAGCTATTCTTTGAATATCTGTTAAAAGATAATGTTCATTAGAAAAAGGATTATTTTCAATATTTGTTTTTAATTTATCAAGAATTTTATAAGTTCTTTTATAAAAATCCCTTCTAATTCTAGCTAAGGAACTATTGGCGCGTTCTTTTTTCTGTATTTCACGCAGTTCCATGAAAAATTGATCCAAAACCAATCCTCTCTCACAATGTTTTAATTAAAACTTCAATTAAAAATAGCTTTTATGGTATTATCTAATAAAAAAAGATATTTTTATCTTAAAAATCAAAGTAGTAATAATGAAATAAATAAATAAATAA
>WRNS01000032.1 GCA_009776495.1 Methanobrevibacter sp.
ATTTTTTTGATATTAGATTTTTAATTTGGATTATTTTTAATATATTTTATTATCATATTATAACTATAAATTATTTTTATTAAAAAAGTAAATTTATTAATTCTTTTAAATAAAAATTTCCAAAGTATTTGAAAATTTAATTAAAATTTTAAAGTTTTTTTTAAAAAATTTTCAGGAAGTCTTATAAAATACCATGTTAATGTAATTAATTTTTCAATCTTTTAATAACTGAAATTTACTAAAATACAAAGCTATTTATATATAAAAATACATATAATATTTACAGTTTGAATAAGATTGTTTGAAAATTTCCATACAAATGTGTTTAAATTATTTATTGCAAATTTAAAATTGTTAAAAATCTTTACAGACTTCTATCATGTTATTTTTTAATATACTTTTATTTAGAAAGAATTTAGTCTTATAATAATATTTAAATGAAAAATGATTTTAAATTAATAAAAATGCATAAATAAGGATTATAAATTAAATTATTTTTTTACTTGATATTAATTTGAATCATTATAAAATTATAATATTTATTATATACAAAAGATTAAATTGAATCGAGGATATTTAATGAAATTTAATAAGCCATCATATCTTTCTGATGATGAATCTAATATTCATCAAAAAAAATCTTCTAAAATTGAATATGAGGAAATATTAAATATGGAAAACTTTAATGAAATTGAACAAGAGAATAAAGAATCAATTGAAGAAAAGAATTCTGAAAAAAAAGATGCTGGATTAGACAATAATAGTAGCAGTAGTGATAACAATAATACTAGTAGTAACAGTAATAATGATAATACTAATAATAATACTACTAATATAAATATGGATGAAGAAACTCCAATGTTAGATTATGGGAAAATTACAAGTTCAAAAGATATTGAAGTTCCTTCTTTGCTAATTGATCAAGTCATTGGTCATGAAGATTCCATTGAAACTATTAAAAAAGCAGCTAAACAAAGAAGAAATGTTTTACTTATTGGGGATCCTGGTGTTGGAAAGTCCATGTTAGCTAAAGGAATGGCCGAATTACTTCCTCCTGAAGTTTTACAAGACATCTTGGTTTATCCTAATGCTGAGGATGCAAATAATCCGTTAATTAGACCAGTTCCTGCAGGTGAAGGTAAAAAAATTGTTATGTCTAATAAAACCAATGCAAAAGGATACGGTGAAAAGAAAACATTAGTTACAATAATTGGAATAGCTGGTGTACTTGCTTTAGGTTTCTATTACAATCAACTACTTTTGGGTATTATAGCTGCAGTTTTTATATTTTTAGTTTCAATGCAAATTAAACCTAAAATAATATCAATGACTCCTAAATTATTAGTTTCCAATGGGGAACGTAGATTCGCTCCATTTATTGATGCTACTGGAGCTCATGCTGGTGCTTTACTTGGGGATGTAAGACATGATCCTTATCAATCTGGAGGATTAGGAACACCAGCACATGAACGTGTTGAAGCTGGTATGATTCATAAAGCAAACAAGGGAGTCCTTTACATTGATGAAATAGGCACCATGTCTATGAAAACTCAACAAGAGCTATTGTCTGCAATGCAAGAGAAAAAATATTCCATTACTGGTCAAAGTGAAAACAGTAGTGGAGCTATGGTTCGTTCAGAATCGGTTCCATGTGACTTTGTACTTGTTGCATCTGGTAATATCCAAGTACTTGAAGGTATGCATATAGCTATGCGTTCAAGAATCAGGGGTTATGGTTATGAAGTCTTTATGAAAGATGTCATGTCTGATAATAAGGAAAATCGGGAAAAACTTATTCAATTCGTTGCTCAAGAAGTTAAAAATGATGGTAGAATTCCTCATTTTAGTTCTGATGCTTTAGATGAAATTATCAAAGAAGCTAAACGTCGAGCTGGTAAAAAAGATTCATTAACATTAAGACTTCGAGATTTAGGAGGACTAGTTCGAGCTGCTGGGGATGTTGCTAAAGAAGAAGGAGCAGACATTGTTTCAGCTAAACATGTTCTAACAGCTAAAAAATTCTCCAGAACCTTAGAACAACAAATTGCCGATAGATCCATTATTCAAAGAAAAGAGTATAGTGTATTCCATCCAGAAGGTGGAAAAGTAGGAATGGTAAATGGTTTAGCTATTATAGGAGATAGAAGTGGTTTAGTTTCACCAATTGCTGCTGAAGCTGCTCCGGCCCAAAGTAGAAGAGAAGGAAAAATCATAGCTACTGGTAAACTTGGTGAAATAGCTAAAGAATCGGTTCAAAATGTTAGTGCACTTATTAAAAAATATACAGGAACAGACATTTCTCAATATGATATCCATATTCAGTTCTTACAAACATATGATGGTGTTGAAGGAGATAGTGCTAGTGTTTCAATAGCTGCTGCGGTTATTTCAGCTATTGAAGAGATTCCAGCTGACCAATCCGTAGCTTTAACAGGATCTTTAAGTGTTCGTGGAGATGTTCTTCCTATTGGGGGAGCTACTGGAAAAATTGAAGCAGCTGCTGAAGCTGGAATTAAAAAAGTCATCATCCCAAAATCAAACTTAAAGGATGTTTTAATAGAGAAGAAATATGAGGATAAAGTAGAAATTATTCCTGTAGATACTCTTGGGGATGTTTTAGAAAATATTTTAATCAGTGGTAATAAAAAAAGCAGTTTAGTTAAAAAAATGAAAAACATTGGTAGTGTTGTAGCAAATAAAGTTCCTGATGGAAACATTAACGGTTACAATACTCATAATAAAACTGGTTAATGATTAATATTTTGATTTTTTTTTTTTAATCTTTTTTTCTTTTTTTTATATATTTATATTCATATTACTATCTCATAATTTAGCTAAGAAAACATTATGATTATTGTAATGTTTAAAAAGGTTTTGAAAGTTTTAGCTATTTTTAAAAGACTTCTAAAATGAATGGATTGATATCACAGTTTACAATTATAGTATTTATCTTGAGGAAAATACAATGAAATCCAATGATATTCAAATCAATAAAGAGAACTTTCCAGATGACGTTTTTCGACAATATATTAGGGACACTTTTGATAAGGATAATAACGGCTTCTTATCAGACTCCCAGATGAAAGATATCACCGAGATTAACTGCTCTGGCATGGGTATTGCTTCAATTAAAGGTATTGAAAACTTTAAAAACATAACTATTTTGAACTGTGATGAAAATCAACTTGCTTCTCTTGATGTGAGTTATAATATGGAACTTACAGAACTACGCTGCTGTAAAAATCAGTTAAGAGAACTGGATATAAGTAAGAATATAGCTTTAACTTATTTGGACTGTGAAAGTAACCAACTAACATCTCTTGATGTGAGCAAGAACATAGTTTTAGACAACTTGGATTGTAGCACTAATCCTCTCACTTCAATTGATGTGAGTAAAAATACTGCATTAACTAAATTGTTTTGTGTGGAAAATCAGCTATTGGAGTTGGATGTAAGTAAAAACATAGAGTTAAAAGAACTATGTTGCTGGACTAATCAACTGACTGAGTTAGATATTAGTAAAAATCTATTACTGAAAGAATTATATTGTTATGAAAACCAACTAACAGAGCTGGATGTGAGTAAAAATACTGCTTTAGTTAAGCTTGGTTGTCGAGATAATCAACTTACTGAATTGGATGTGAGTAATAATACTGCTATAACCCTATTGTATTGTCACGGAAATCTACTCACTGAATTGGATATTGGTAAAAATTTAGCATTGACCACATTGTTTTGTTCTTATAATCAACTAATGGACTTAGATGTGAGCGAAAACACAGAGTTGACTGAATTGTTGTGTGGCACTAACTTACTTTCTAGTTTAGATATAAGCAATAATTTTAAAATAACGGAATTGTTTTGTGAAAACAATCAACTGACTGAGTTAGATGTAAGTAACAATATTGCACTAATTAGACTAGGTTGTTTTAAAAACCAATTAATTAAACTAGATGTAAGCAATAATACTGCTTTATTAGAGCTAGGATGCCATGATAATCTACTTACTGAGCTCGATGTGACTAAGAACATTTTACTAACTAAATTGTATTGTCACCTGAACCAGCTATCTGAACTGGATGTGAGTAAAAATACTGCTTTAGTTGAGCTTAGTTGTCGAGATAATCACCTTACTGAATTGGATGTGAGTAATAATACATCATTAACCCAATTGACTTGTCACAAAAATCAACTTACTGAATTGGATGTTGGTAAGAATATAGTATTGACCAAATTGGTTTGTTCTTTTAATCAACTGGTGGACTTAGATGTGAGCAAAAACATAGACTTGCTAGAATTGTTGTGTGGCACTAATCTACTTACTATTTTAGATATAAGTAATAATTTAAAAATGACTGAATTGTCCTGTGAGATTAATCAACTGACTGACTTAGATGTTAGTAACAATGTTGCACTAACTGAACTAAATTGTCACAACAACCAACTGACTGAGTTAGATGTTAGTAACAATGTTGCACTAGCTGAACTAAATTGTCACAACAACCAATTGACTGACTTAGATGTTGGAAAAAACACCAATTTAACTGATTTATCTTGTGGCGAAAACCAGTTGACTTCCTTAAATATTTACAATAATCATCTTTTGACTGAATTGAATTGTTATGATTGCCAAATCACTGAATTGGATGTTAGTAATAATTTAAAGTTACAAGAATTATCTTGTGGAGATAACCAACTCATGGACTTAGATGTGAGCAATAACTTAGAGCTAACTGATTTAAGGTGTAGTGATAATCCTCTGGAATCTTTAGATGTGAGTAATAACCTTGTGATTTCTATATTAGCATGTAACAACAACCTTTTAACTTCGTTGGATATAAGGCAAAATTCACAACTGACAAATATATGCTGTGCTAAAAATCAACTAATATCTTTGGATGTTAAAAATAATATTAAGCTGAAAGAGTTGAATTTCATGGCAAATCAACTGACTGAGATTGATTTAAGCATGAATTCTGAGCTTAGTTATTTAGATTGTAGTTTTAATCACTTAATTGCCTTGGATCTAAGTAATAATCTCTTGTTGACAGAATTACGTTGTCACT
The DNA here is from genome assembly GCA_009776495.1 of Methanobrevibacter sp. Taxonomy (GTDB): domain Archaea; phylum Methanobacteriota; class Methanobacteria; order Methanobacteriales; family Methanobacteriaceae; genus Methanorudis. The sequence continues at coordinate 5,067 of WRNS01000032.1, forward strand.
ATAACGAAATTCCTTCATTGGATGTCAGCAAAAACCCTGAATTGACCTTGCTTTACTGTAGTATGAATAAATTAACAAGGTTAGATGTTAGTAAAAACATTAAATTAACTGATTTAGCTTGTAGATTTAATCAAATAGTTTCTTTAGATGTAACTAATTGTGTTGATATGAATATGTTGGCTTGCCAAGGAAACCGACTGTCATCTCTAGATGTGAGAAAAAATGTTGAACTTTTTTATCTGTACTGTTATGATAATGAACTAACATCATTAGATGTAAGTGAAAATATTCTCTTAGATTCTCTAAACTGTCATAAAAACCAATTGACATCATTGGATGTAACACACAATACAGAGTTGACTGATTTAAGCTGTTATGATAATTTGATAACTTCCTTGGATTTAAGCAATAATCATCTACTGACCAATCCATATAGTGACCTACCTCCAGAAAGTGAATGGCTTAAAATCTATGATAAACAGAAAAAATCACAATTATTATCTCCTTACATTGATTTTAATACATACTTTACAGAATCTGAAATTGCTGGAAAGAAACTGGATAGAATATCTATGGGAAAGATTTTTCTTCCTTCAGGTAAGATTATTGTAGCTGATCCACTGGATTTGGATAATTTTAGCCAACCCTATTTTTTAACTGTTCCATCTGGCGAATATGAAGTTACTCTTTCTGTAGTTAAACCTGATGAAACCGAAGATATTGCCCGTTATGCAGCGGCCCAAGTACGTTTCTCAGAATCTGATGCAGTTCGTTACGTTGAAGCTCTAAAAGGCACGGAAGATCTTTTAAAAAATGAAGGTTCATTGGTTTGGGTAAATTCAGGACTCGCTTGTATTTGTGATGCAAAAGTCCGTGATGCTTTCTCTAAATTTAATTTAACACTCGGATATAATTGTGATGATAACGAAAGCCTTTTTTACAAATATCTCAAACCATTGATGGCAGAAAGCTATCAAAAAAACCCAGAATATCAAAGTGAAACTGGGGACTGGTTAAACTGGCAAATACCTGATACTGGGTATCGCATGCCTATATTTGCAAGTGGTTTTGGTCGAGGTACTTATAAAGTTTGGTTTGGTTATGATAAAAAAGATAATATATGTTCTCTTGTGGTTCATTTTATTGAAATTGAAACAGAATATGCATCTGAAGTATACAGTTTAGAAGAGATTGATTCAGTTCATACTTATATTACAGAGCATTTTGGAGATATTGACCTTGTTTTACACGAGCCATTTTCTACAGGTATCCATGTGGATATGGCTATAGTCAATCCTACTCCTGATCGAAATTACTATACTCTTTTTACCGTTGGTATGGGTGCACATCCCATGAATGTTCCTCAACAGTCTTTTGAGAGAAACATTGATAGGGCAGAACTTATGATAACACTACCACCAGATTGGGATGTTTTCAGTGAAGAACTAAAATATAGATGGCCAAAACGTTTGCTACAGCAGTTGCCTCGTTTTCCGATTGATAAAAATTCTTGGTTGGGTTGGGGACATACAATTTCTTATGAAGTTCCTTTTGCAAAGAACACTAAATTGTCTGCTGTAATGCTACTCATAGCTAATGACTTTCATCAAGAGCTCCCTATATGTCAACTCCCCGGAGGAAAAGAGCTTATTTTCTATCAGCTAATGCCTTTATATAAAAGCGAACTTGACTATCAAATCAAAAATGATACTATGGCTTTGTTAAACTGTTTCCCAGATGGCCCTAACAAGGTAGTGGACATTAAACGACCTAATGTAGTGGAAGAAACTGTTTTCCAACGTATTAAATCTTTTTTTGGAAGTATCTTTAGCAAATCAGATTAAATCAAGAAAATCATTTTTTTTACTACGTGATAAATATTAGAATTCATCTTACAGCATCAGCTATTATTTTAGCTACTGAGATGCAGCTAACTTCAGATTTTAGTGAATCTGTACCAGCTATTGATTTAGCTCCTGCAGCATAGATTTTTAATATTGCGTCATTAACAAGAATGGGATGAACACAACAAACACTAACGGATTTAGCACCATGTTTTTTAAGAATAGCTATTGCATTAACTATGGTTCCTCCAGTAGCTATTATATCATCAACAACAAATGCATCCTTACCCTTAACAGAATTAATAGCTATATCTGCAATTTGTGTTTCAACCTTCTCAGGACTGATTCTCACTTTATTTAAATAGCTAGAGTCACATTCTAATATTTTTGATATCTCTTCTGCAAACCCTAATGCTCCTTTATCTGGAGCTATAATTATTGGGTCATTTGTTTTATTTGCAATATAGTCAGCTATTGGTCCAGTAGCTGATATATTTTTACTCGGAATATTGAAAAAATTTCTAACACTATCTTCATGGAGATCAATTGATATAACCTCATTTGCTCCTGAACTTTGGATTAAATTAGCTATAATTTCTGCAGAAATAGCTTCTCCCTCTTTAAAACGTTTTTCCTGTCTACCATATCCAAAATAAGGAATTACAACTTTTATTTCTTTTGCACCTAAGCTTTTTAGATTTTTGATTATTAAAAGTAGTTCTATTAAATTTTCATCCTGGGGATATCCAGTTGATTGAATTACAACGACTTTTTCTTCTATATTTCCTTTAATTCGAATATATCGTTCTCCATCAGGAAATTTTTTTGTTTCGATTGGACATAAATATTCTCCAAGTTCATTTGCAACTTCAGCCCCTAGTTTTTGTGATGCTGAACCACCTATTATCAATATAATCACCATCTTTAGCTTTTTAATTGATTGTTTTTAATAATTATTTAATGATAACAAATCTTTAAAAATATTTTTTTTATTTTTATTTTTATTTTAATAATTTTTTTTATTTTTTTAACTTTTTTTAAAAATTTTATAAAAAATTATTTCTTTTTGTAAAATCTT
>WRNS01000033.1 GCA_009776495.1 Methanobrevibacter sp.
TAAAAATATCAAAATTTATAAAAAAATATTAAAATTTATAAAAAATATCAAAATTTCATGGAAAAAATTATTTTAAAATAATTTGTTATAAAATTTAAAGGAAATATTTAATTTTGTTTTTTTAGCATAAACTTAGCTGAATTCTATTTTTATCCAAATCAATTTCAAGTATCTTAACTTTAACAATATCTCCTACACTAACAATATCCGAAGGGTGTTTTACAAATTTACCCTTGTCCATTTTAGAAATATGGATTAAACCATCATGATGTACACCAATATCTACAAATGCTCCGAAATCAACGACATTTCTAATCATACCCTCCATAACCATTTCTTCTTTGAGGTCTTCAATTAGCAGAGTATCAGACCTAAAAATTGGCTTGTGCATATTGTCTCTTGGATCAATTTTTGGATTTTTAAGTTGAATAGCTATATCTTTTAGTGTTTCTTCTCCAATATTTAGNTCACGAGNTAAATCTTTAACATTAATCTCTTCAATAGCTAAATCTTTCAAAAATAAATCATCTAAATTATACCNTAATTTTTTGATAAATTCTTTAGCTATTTCATAAGATTCTGGATGAATTGAAGTTTCATCCAATGGATCATCAGAAGAGAAAACTTTTAAAAATCCAGCAGATTGTTTAAATATTTCGCTGTCAATACTATCTAATTTTAATAATTCCTCTCTACTTTTAAAAGGACCATTTTCCTCTCTGTATCTAACTATATCCGTAGCTATAGCTGAATCTATACCAGAAACATAATTTAAGAGTGAAATTGAAGCTGTGTTTAAATCTACACCTACCTTATTTACAACTTTTTCAATTATGTTAGCTAATGATTCATTAAGCTTTTGTTGGTTCATATCATGTTGATATTGGCCTACACCAATAGTTTTCGGATCTACTTTAACAAATTCAACAAGAGGATCTTGCAATCTCTTAGCTATTGAAATTGCAGTTCGAAATCCTTTATTAATGTCTGGAAATTCAATTTCAGCCAAGGCACTTGAAGAATATGCAGAAGCTCCAGCCTGATTAATTAAGGCATATTTAACATGAGAACCCTTTATAATATTGGCTATGATTTGTTCTAATTTTTTTGAATCTTGAATATCTCCTAAAGCAATTAAATCAATGCTATATTTTTTAATAAGATCCAATACAATAGTTTTTGTTTCTTCAATATTATCTTCTGATCCTAATGGATTTACAATAACTGTTTCTAAAACATGCCCTTCTTTATCTAACACTGCTAATTTAGAACTTGCATACAAAGAAGGATACCATCCTAAAATTACTTTATTCTTGGTGGGGGATTGCATTAAAAGATGTTCGAGATTATTAGAAAAAACTTCAATGGATTTGTTCTCTGCATAATTGGTTAAATGTTCGCGTATTTCTTTTTCAATTGATGGGGCTATTAATCGTTCATATGAATTTAAAATAGCTTCTTCTAAATATTTTTTAGTTATTTTATTATAATCTTGAGTATGATTCTCTGAGTGATCGATTAAAGTGTGTCTATTTAAATAGCTAATGATTTCATCCTTAGGAGCTTCAATTTTTACTTTTAAAAAACCTTCACTTTCCCCTCGATTGATAGCTAAGATTTTATGACTAGCTATGTTGTAGATATCTTCACTGTTATCATAATATATTTCATATACTGAACTTTCTTCCTTTTCAATAGGTTCAGTGACAATTTTTCCTTCTTCTAAAGTGATTTTCCTGATTAAATATCTAAAATCAGCATTGTCCGCCATAATACCTGCAATTATATCTTGACTTCCTGATATAGCTTCTTCAACAGTATTAATCCCATTTTCATTTGAAATAAAGTCTTTAGCTATTTCTTCAATTGGAATCTCTGTTTGCTGGAAACGAATTATGTTTGCAAGTTTACTCAAACTTTTTTTCTTAGAAGATTCAATTTTTGTTTCCTTTTCTTCAACATATTGATTGTAAATATCATCTATTTCAATTAAAGTCTCAGATTCAATGATAATTTTTTTAATTTCCTCGGTTAATTTTTCTTTATTTTTAATAGATTCTATTACTTCTTCCTTTCTTTTTTCTAATTTTTTTAAGTAATTTAACCTTTCACTAAATTTTCCAATAGAATCATAGTCTAAAGAATTAGTAAGCTCTTTTCTATAGCTATGGATAAATGGGATAGTGTTTCCATCATTGATTAAATTAATTAGATTTTCACTTTGTTTTGAACTGATATTAAATTCATTGGACAATGTTTCAGATATCATAATATACCAATCCTTATATTTCAATAATAAATGTTTGTAAATTCAATGAAGATTATATCATATTATGAGTATATATGTTTTAATAGGATATATATGTTAAAAAATAATAATTTTTTTTATAAAAACATTGAAAATATATCTTATAATACATTTTAAAAAGATATTAGAATAAAGATGTTTAAATAACTATTTAAATTTAAACTTTTTATTTCTAACTTTTTACATTTAAACTTTTAAATTTTTAAAAAAGAATTATTAACTCGTTTTTTAAAGAATAAATTTTTTAAAAAACTAATTTATTTATCAATCATATCATATTTTATTAATTCATCTTCTTTAATGGGAATTTTTACTTTCTTGCCAATAATGGAACTAAGTTTACTAGGTGATATACCAGTGCCAGGACGTTTGAATGTTAGCATTTCTTCTGTGATTATCTCATCAATAGCTATGTTTTTGCTAGCTACAATAGATCGTCGGGCTTGTTTACGAGCATCTTCTTCACATTTTAGGGGTTCTTTCAAATACTGCCCATTGATTTTTTTTATAAATGAAATGTTAGCTTTGAATTTCTTTATATCCTCACAATCCATAGCATGATAATGGTCATTTCCTTTTAAAGTTTTATCGAGTGTGAAATGCTTTTCAATAATATTAGCTCCATAAAAATAAGCAGTTGTTAAAACTAACATTGATTCATCTGGTTTAGTATGATCTGAAAATCCAATATCATATTTAGGAAATAATTCTTTTAAATTTTTTATCATCAAGAGATTGGCATCATCATAATTTGTAGGATATGATAAAACACAATGCATTAAACCTATTTTACTGTTTCCCTCATTTTCAATAGTTTTAATAGCTGTTTCAATTTCTTCAATCGTTGATGCACCAGTGGATAAAATGATTGGCATAGATTTTTTAGCTATTTCTTTTATAAATGGGATATTTGTTAAATCAGAGGACGATATTTTATAAACATCCATTATATCATTAAGATAATCAATTGAATCAAAATCAAAAGGTGTTGAAAGAAACATTATTCCAAGCTCTTTGCAATAGCTACTTAATTCTTTGTAATCTTTGTAATCAAAACTATCAAACTTTTTAAATAGTTCATATTGAGAAGAAGTTGGCTCTTCATTCTTATCCCAATAGGCAGGAGAATTTTTNGAAGCTATTGTATCTGCTTTATAACTTTGAAANTTTACAGCATCAGCTCCCCCATTTTTAGCTTCTTTAATCATTAACTTAGCTGCATCCATATTAGATATATTTTTTTCTTTAGCTATATCATAATAATTGACTCCAATTTCAGCTATTAAAAAAGGTTTTTTAAGGAATATTTTCATAAAGTGCCTCTTTTTTCTATAATTAATATCTTCATAAAATCCATCTATTTTTAATAATAATAATAATAATAACAATAAATATCTTCATAAAATCCATCTATTATACATATTAATATTTATATGAATCATTAGATTAAATAAATTTGTTATTTTCCTCAAATTCTTTATACTTTTCTTTCACAACTTCCATCATGTTGAAAAAACCATGTTTTAAATCTATAGCTAACATCCTTTTGTTCATTTCACCCCTTAAATTATAATCCTCCAATAATTTTTCTATAGTAGAAATGATGTCTTTTTCACTTAGATTTTTTCCAAGCCCTAGATTCATAAAGCCATTTTCCACATTTCCAAAAAGGTGAGTTAATTCTCTATCATTTTGACATAAACAAACACATGGAACTCCTAAGGAGGCAACTTCATACATAGTTCTACCAGCTGATGTAAATATTAAATCTGCTCTAAACATGAATTCACTGATATTTTTAACATTTTCAAAAATTTCAATTTTAGAATTATCTATATATTTTTCCTTGATTTCTTTTTTATCTTTATAACCCAAGCCTAAAATAATTGTAATTTTGTTTTTATAGTTACTTTTAAGTAAAGCATTAAGTGTTTTCTGGGTTAAATCATTAGGATCAGACCCTCCAAACGTTAGAAGAATTTCTTTAATTTCTTCATTTATTTCTTTTTTATCATGGTAAAAAAACTCATCTTTTAAATTATAATATTTATGTCCAGAATAAAGATTTTTAAAAGGAATTTGATGTTCACATAAAGCATCAAAGACTATATCAGCATATTTTGAACCTTCCCCTATATCCTCAAAGTTAACCACAAAATATTTATTATTTTTTAAATTTTTTATATACCCTGAACTTGTGTTTAAGATATCGTTTATAACAATATCTGGATTATAATCATGAATTTTTTCAAGTAAATCTTTTTCTTGTCTTTTATTATTAAATTCATGAGTTTGAAAAGGATAATTATAATCTTTAATTATTTCAATTCCTAATTTTTTATTTTCATCTAAAAGAAATAAAACATCATGATTAGTTAACTTTGAAGCAATAGCTAAACATCTGTAAATATGACCTGTTCCAATTTTATAGCTAGCATCTGTTTTTATAAGAACTTTTTTTTTATTAAGAAGTCTTTCAGCTACCCACCAATCTTCATAATTGTCAATATCAATACTTTCGTGTTTTGAAACTTCAATTATATCTATATTTTTCCCTAATCTAGAATTTTCTCTTACAAATTCACGTTTAGTTGCAAATATCCCTCCAGTTTCTTTAAATGTTTTAGGCAGGTATTGACGGTTTAATCTTTCTTTGTAATTAGGAATGTATTTTTTGTTTTCTTCATCATAGCTCCAGCTCAAATGCCTATCATCCACTACAGAAATAACAGTATCGGTTGAAGGAAATTCTAGTTTTTCAATAGCCTTATCTAAAGTTTTAGTTTTTAAAAGAGGAGATGTTGCTTGAATAGTGATAACAAAATCATATTGTAAGTTATTGTTATTTTCGCTGAATATTCCACTAGTTTGCACATTATTTTTAGTATTTGATTGTTCATTTAGTTTATTTTCCTGTTTTTCTACAGCATCAAAAATTACAGGATCAAGGGGAACATTATCTTCAGCTAATTCTCCAGATCTTTGAATAGTTATAGCTTTAAATTGCTCTGATATGAACTTAATTTCATCATCATCAGTTGTTACAACAACATCATCTACGTATTTAGAATTATAGGCTGTTTGAATAGAATAAGCTATTAAAGGTTTATTAGCTAATAATCTAATATTTTTTCTTGGAATTCCTTTAGATCCTCCTCTTGCAGGAATGACAACGAGAATTTTATTATTTTTATACATCCCAATACCTTACTCTATCGATTCAATTAATATTCAATCTATTGAAATTTTTAAAATTTTTTTTTTATTTTAAAAAATGAAAATTACATTAAATTTATTAATTTATAATTTATTTTTTAATCATTATTAAAAAAATGGAAATTACATTAAATTCTGTTCTCTTTTAGTAAATACTAGAGCAGACAAGAAAACCATTACTACTGCAAATAATAAGGTCACAATAATACTAATTTCAACAGGCAAAACAGAGTTTCCAAGAATTACTCCTCTTAGTGCATCTACTCCATAGGTTAATGGGTCAAGATATATAATAAAACTTAACCAATTAGGTAATCCAGAAACAGGGAATAACGCCCCACTTAAAAGGAAAATAGGTAGTACCACAAAACTCATGACTAAGTTAAACCCTTCCATACTATCCATAAATGAAGCTATAAATAATCCAAGGCTAGAAAATCCTATAGCTATGAAGGTACTTATTAAAATAGCAGCAATGAATATAAAAATGGTCATGTTTACATTAACCACAAAAGACAATAATAAAAGAATTATTGCTTGTAATATAGCTCCGGTGCTTATTCCTAAAGCTTTTCCAAGACTTATTGAAGCTCTTGATAATGGTGCTACCATTATTTCTTTTAAAAATCCATATTGTTTGTCTATGATTATTCCAATTCCAGACATTATACAGGTGAATAATATTGTTTGAGCAATTATTCCAGGATAAATAAAGGATTGGTATCCTCCGGGAGTTCCACCAAACCTTATCGCACTTCCTAGTCCCATCCCAAATACTAATAACCAAAGGAGAGGTGTAGAAATAGCAGTAACTATTCTAGATTTATAACGAACATATCTTTTGGCTTCTCTTAGCCATATAGTGTATATTCCTTCAAATTCACTCATTTTCTCACTTGTCACTTATTTTACGACCAGTATATTTTATAAAAACTTCTTCAAGGCTTGGATGTTTTAATTCAATTGATTTAATATCAATATTTTTAGTTTCAGTAATTTTGACTATTTTTGGAATTAAATTTTCTCCTTTTTCCACGGATAATTTTATTTCATTATCATTTAATAGAATTTTTTGTATAAAATGCTGATTCTTCATAAGCTCCTCTATTTCTTCCACATCTGATGAGACAATTGTTATTGTATCTGCTTTCAATTCGGATTTTAGATTTTTCGGAGAACCAGTTTTTATTATTTCTCCATTATTTATAATAGCTATTTCATCACAAAGACTATCTGCTTCTTCAAGATAGTGAGTTGTTAAAAGGATTGTAATATCAATACTACTTTTTAAATCTTCGATGTATTGCCAAATACTTTCTCTTGTTTGAATATCAAGTCCAAGTGTAGGTTCATCTAAAAACAATAGTTTAGGATGATGAATAAGACCTCTTCCTATTTCTAAACGTCTTTTCATTCCTCCAGAATAATTCTTAGTATATTCGTCGATTTTTTTTCCCAGGGCGATTAGCTCTAAAACATCATCAATTCTTTTCTGTCTGAGATCTTTTGGAACTCCATAAAGAGCAGCATGCATTTCTAAATGTTCTCTACCTGTTAATATATCATCTAATGCTCTTGTTTGAAAAACAATGCCAATTGATTTTCTAACATTATTAGCTTCTTTTACAATATCATAACCATTTACAATAGCTGTCCCACTGGTAGGTGTTTGAATTGTACATAGCATTGAAATTAAAGTACTTTTTCCAGCTCCATTTGGCCCCAAAATACCGTAAACAGTGTTTCTTGGAACATTTAAATTAATTGAATCAACAGCTCGAAAATCGTTGAAATCCTTAGTTATATCGTTTGTTTCGATAATATAACTCATTTATCCACCTAATATTTAAATACAAATTTTTAATTAAAAAGAATCCTTCTTTACTACTTCAAATTATATTAAAGTTATTTATAATAATTTAACATATGAATTAATTTGTAAGATAAGAAAAAAATTAGGGTATACCAATTTTAAAGGAAATATATTTGTTATTATTTAAATGAAAATTTTATTGCAATTATTTTATATGTAAATATTTATAGTAATTATTTTAAAGTAAAATTTATTGGAATTATTTTAAATGAAATATTTATTGTTATTATAATAATTATCATGAATACATAAATATTTTTTTAAAATAGATGTTTATTTTAATCATGATTTATGGAACCTCAAATTATAACTTTCTTAAATTTGTAAAATAAAACGATGTGTTTAAGATAAGATTTTCGAAGTTTTCATAGAATTTTTTTATTGGATAAAATAATATTTATTTAATGAAGTATATTTTAATAAATTAAGTAAAAATTAATAAATGAATAAATTAAAAATAATTAGTTAAAGATGTG
>WRNS01000034.1 GCA_009776495.1 Methanobrevibacter sp.
AAAAAAAAAAAACGAAACGAAAAAAAATCTAAATAAATATTGAAAATAATAATCTAAATAATAAAAAAAAAAAAAAAAATAAAATAAAAGATGTGATTAAACAAATACTTTTAAAAAATATCTGTTTTTATAATTTTAAAAATCAAAGATTGTCTAACAATAAAAAATCAAAGATTTTTCTTAGTCAAAAACAAGTTTCTTAATTTTTATCAAATTTTTCCAATTTTTCAATTGTTTTATCCGCCCATTTAACACACATTTGAAGATATTCTTCTTCAAAGTCGTATACCACATCAGGATAAATTCTATCATCACCAAATTCTATTTCAAAAAAATGGTTTGTAGCTTGATTTCCAATTTTTAAATCATTTAATAATTCCAAGCACTCTTTTTTAAAAGATTGAATAATATTTTTGTTTTCATTGATTGTGTTTCTTCCAGAAAAGAAAACTTTCATTAAAAAAACACTTTTTACTCTGAGTTGATCTTCTATATTAGCTTCAATCAACCATTTTTTAAGTTCAGCTCCACCTTCTTCAGTGATGGTATACTCTTTCTTATTGGGTTTGCCTGTCTGAAATATAATATCAGATGAAACCCACTCTAATTTTTCCATTGATTTTAACTCATGATAAATTTGACTTCTTTGTGCTGGCCAAATATATCCAAACATAGACATGAAAACTTTATTTAAATCATATCCAGTCATCGGTCCGTTTAAATCTAAAAAACCTAATAATCCATGTTTTAATGACATTTATATAATACTCCCAAATTTTAAATCGTATGTGTAAAATATTAATTAAATTATTATAATTAACGACATTGAAAATAATATTGAATAAAAATTATAATTAAAAATACATTGAACAACATCTCTTAAATTGAATTTAAACTGAACAACATCCCTTAAATTGAAATTAAACTTGTTTAAAGCAAGTATAAAATTATTTTTATAAAAAATTATTTAAAGTTTTTAATGACGAAAACCATAGTTTTATGAATTTGTAAAAAGTTTAATTGAACGACTATTCTATTAATGACATTACAAACTCAAAATAATATTTTAAAACTGATTATATATAAAGTTGACTATTTGCCTTTTAAATTGTTCTACAAAGTCTGACAAATAGCTAATAATAATATGAACATTCATTCTATTGATAAAACCGTTTATATTTATAATTAACCGCTTTTAATGTCGAATTATATGTAATATTTAGAATATGAAATAATTTATATATAAAATTCATGTCAATAAGATTCATGCCAATGATTTATAATAATTTCAAACTTTAGTAGTAAATTTTTAAAAAATTTTTAAAAAAAATCAAATTTTTTATAGAATTATGTTTAATATGTTGTAAAAATTTTTTATGAATTTTTTTAAAAAAAAATGCTAATTTAAGAATAAAAAAATGCTAATTTTAAGAATAAAAAAAATACTAATTTAAGAATAAAAAAATGCTAATTTTAAGAATAAAAAAAATATTAATTTTATGAATAAAAAAATGCTAATTTTAAGAATAGTATCATGTTTAAATATGATTTAAAATAAAGTGATGATAGTAAATAGTTTTTATATAAAAATTTAAAATAAAAAGAACTTTGACTATATTTAATTAATAGCTTTGGGCAAAAAGCTAAATTGGAGTGATAAGATGGTTGGTGATGAGGATATATATGTAGTTGGTAAAGCAATAGATGTTAAATGGACACTTGTGCTCATTGGTTTTATTCTAGCTGTTTTAGTTAAAGCATTTATGGGATCTTTGGAATTTTTAGGATTACTAATTGTTGGTTTTTTAGTAGGATTTGTTGCAAAACAAGGAGCACTGGGTGGAATGATTAATGCAGCTATTGCTGGTGCCTTAGGCGGAATCATTGGAGCAATAATTATAATAATGTTTGGAGCATTATTAGGACTAGTTGGCTTTATTATTTTTGGAATAAGTGGTTTCCTTATTATAATATTCTATCTAATCTACTATGGAATAATCATGGGTATTGCAGGTGCTATTGGTGGAATTTTAGCTAAGTGAGAGATAAGTTGTTTTTCCAACTTTCTCATTTAATTATTTTCCCATTTAATTTTAAAAAAAAATATTTTGAGAATTTTTTAATGTTTTATAAAGAAATTTAAATTTTAAAAGAATTAGAAATTTTATAAAGAAATTTAAATTTTTAAAGAATTAGAAATTTTTTAAAGAAAATTAAATTTTAAAAAGTTTTCATTTCAACTTTAGATACTAGAATTTAAAATTTTATAAAGAATTTGAAATTTTAAAAAATTTTTATATTAAACATATGATACTAGAATTTTAATGAAGTTTTATTTACAAATAATGATGATATTTTTCATTTTATTATTCAAAAATTAATAAAAAATCATAAATCTTATAATAAACATGAAAGAAATATTATCTTTAAAAAAAGGGTAAAAAACTTAATAAAAAATGATATTTTATTAACAGAGTTATTTAATTAACAGAGTTATTTAATTAATAGAGTTATTTAATTAATAGAAAAAAATAAAAAAATTTATATCGATGAATATAAAATTGTTTCAATTAAGAGAGTTAATGTGATTTGAATGATAGTAAAATTTGGACCAATAATTATAGGAATAATTCTAGCTTTATTAGTTAAAATGCTAATGGCTCCTTTTGATCTAATAGGATTGATAGTTGTAGGTTTAGTTGTAGGATACATGGTTGCTGATGGAGCAGTCAGTGGATTAGTTAATTCTGTTATTGTTGGAATTATAGAAGGTATAGTTGGAGTACTTATATATGCTTTTACGAATTCTTATACAAGTGTTCAGTCTTTCATAATATATGAGCTTAGTGCTTATACACCTATGACAGATTTAAATGTTATAATATATTACTTAATTTATTTATGCGTGATTATGGGAATAAGTGGAGCTATTGGTGGAGTACTTAATAAAGGTAGATGAAAATAGCTAATAACTTTTAAAAAACCAGAATTTAATACTGGATTATATATCACATTTAAATTCTATAAATAATTTTGATAAAAAATGATTTTTTATAGAAAATAAATATTTATTTAGGTGAAACAATGGGAGTCAAATTTAAAGACATAGTATCTCCTGAAAAAATCAGTTTAAATGATTTAAATGGAAAAATAATAGCTATTGATGGAGCCAATACACTTTATCAATTTTTATCAAGTATTCGTCAAAGGGATGGAACTCCACTAATGGATAACTCAGGAAATGTCACATCTCATTTAAGTGGGATTCTTTATAGAACTTCATCTATTATTGAAAAAGGAGTTAAGCCAATTTATATTTTTGATGGAAAACCTTCTGAATTTAAAGCAGAAACAGTTGCAGAAAGAAGAATTTTCAGAGAAGAAGCAGAGAAAAAATGGAAAAATGCCATGGAAGAAGGTGACATGGAAGCTGCGAGAAAATTTGCAACAAGATCATCAAGAATGTCTCCATACATTATTGACTCCTCAAAAAAGCTATTGGATATTATGGGAATTCCTTATGTTCAGTCTTTTGGAGAAGGTGAAGCTCAAGCTTCTTACATGGTAGCACATGGCGATGCATGGGCAGTAGCTTCTCAAGATTATGATTGTTTATTGTTTGGTTCTCCAAGAATCATTAGAAATTTAACATTCAGTGGAAATTTAGCTAATTTAGAATATTTAGAACTGAAAAAAGTTTTAAATGAACTTGAACTTGAGCAAGAACAATTAATTGATGTTGCATTAATGGTTGGTACCGATTTCAATCAGGGTTTAAAAGGAGTTGGAGCAAAAACAGGTTTGAAAATAGCTAAAACCTCAAGTTTAGAACAATATTTAAAAGAAAAAAAGACTGATTTAGGTTTAGCTACTGATGATCTTAGGAATATATTTTTAAACCCTGAAATAAATAAAAACTATGATTTAAAATGGAAATCTGTTGACAAAGATAAAATCATAGACTTTATGTGTTTAAATCACGATTTTTCAGAGAAAAGAGTATTGGCTGCCGTTGAAAAAATGGAAAAGTTAAAAACAACTCAAAAAAGCCTTACTGATTGGTTTAACTAATAAATTTATCAAATGAACTATTTTAATTTTACTTCATCATATATTTAATTAATTTAAATAAGACAAAATTTACTATTTTTAAGCTTTACTATTTTTAAGTTTTTACTATTTTTAAGCTTGATTTTACTATGTCTCCTAAAAGAATTATTTTTATCTGATTTTAAGAGAAATCATAACTTATTCTATTATTTGTTATAATAAAACTGTTTTTTCAAGTCAAAAAAAAGTTATTAAATATCAAAAAATTTCCTGTAGAAAAAAAAATTATGGAAAAATTAAAGAAAATTCTTATTAAATGTATTAAGCATGGAAAAAAAAGTTAAGGATTCTCATCTCTCAAAAATAAAGGTTTCTTTATTTTTGAAAATCCTAGTGTATGAATAATAATGGAATTAAGCATTAGTTAACAGTACTGATTTTTATAAAATCTTAGCTATCCATAATAATGGCGAATATATGGAGAAAATTACGAGGTGATATTATATAATTTACTCTCGAACATAGCTACTATTCAATGTTTAATTCAGTTTTTTTCTTGAATAATCTACTTAGATTCAGATTTTTCCCATTCATAACCCAATCTTTATTAAATATCAAATATCTTTGCTAAAAAAACTATTAATTAAGTTTATAAAAAAATTTAGTAATAACTAGTAATTTAAATGAATTTTTAACAACCTAGTTTGCTAATAAAAAATCTTGGTAAGATATAAAACCCATAGAATTTGTTGGATTTTATCCCAATATCTTAATTTACAAAATATATGATTAACTACTAACTTAATTGCTAAATAATCAAAATTAAAGTTTTAAATAACTTTTAAACAATTACTATGTGTTATTAGATATTTTTTTTGTTATTAGATATTTTTTTCTTCTCTCTTACTCTCCAAATAAAGAGGGTCATTGTTTTTTAACATCCGAATTAAGAATATATCAGTGAAATATCAGTGAAAAGCAAATAAATGGTGGTTATTACAACTTTTCTTAAATATCAATTGTGTATTATTCAAAAAAATTCTTCAAAACAATTCAGATATATAGCTATCTGATTCACCAAAATATATTTTGTTAGAACGTATATATAAATTTTTATAAAAATCTCTTGAAAATAATTAATTATAATAGACAAAACCAAAAAAATAAATTATACTAATCTTAAAAAAATTCCAAGATAAATGGATAATACTTAAAAATAAAATGTATTTTAATAATAAAAAAGAATAAAAAAGTTCAACATGAAAATAAAAACCGTATTATTCCGATAAATAATAATTCTGTAAAAATTTTAAAAAACATTAACTTATTATTTCATAGAAAAAATTCTACTTGACAATATTTTATCGAATAGAATTTATTCATAATTATCATTTTTTGATGATATTATTTCATCCAAAAATTTGAACTAAATTGATAATATTCTTTTTATCTTTCCTAAGGGTTTTTCAGAAAGTTTTTATCTAAATTTCCTTAGGATTTTTCAGAAACTTTAAATCTATATTTTCAAGGGTTTTTCAGAATAGATTTCTATCAAAAAGGAGGATAATCTGCCCCAAATATTTCTTTTGCATATTTTTTAGCTAATTTAACTTGTTTTGGGTAAATAGCTATTATTTCATTTTCAAAATCTTTCCTACTATATGATTTAGCTATCATTTTAAGAATATTTATGTAAGTTTCCTTAGCTAATTTTTTATTATAATTATAAGTATTTTCAAGATTGTTTTTAAATGGATCTTCATTAAAACAAGGGAACTCTAAAGTTTTACAAATAGTTTCTTTTTGAAAATATTTCTTTCTAATTAATGGAGAAACAGAACTTATTAAAACATGGTTTTCTAGTTCAATTAATGGTGGAACACCTTGAATTTCTCGTCTTTTTGGAGAAATCAATTTTTTGTAATTTTGGATATTGTAACAATGAAGTTCTGTGTAAAAATCAGGTTTATATTTTTTAACTATAGATATTATTTCTTTTCCAATTTCCGAAGAATAGAATTCCTTTTTTAAGGTGGAAACATAGGGTGTTTCATCAAAATTATAAATTATGTGTTTTCCATTTGAAAAATCATTTGAAACTAAGGATTTAAATATATTGATGGTTGTTTTCCCCTCATTTCCATGAACTCCACCAATAAATAACTTTCTTGGTCCTTTTCCTTTATTGATACATTTAAAAAAAGACATTGTCTCACATGATAAATAAAATAATAAAGTAGTAGTGTTTAAATAAATCAAAATTTTTAAAAATAAATTAAAAAAATATCCAAGTTATTAATTGGAATTAACTATTTTAGATTAAAAATCTATAGCTATGTCCCTTCTTGCCAATCATTTATATAATCACTTTGTCTACTACTCAAACTATCAATAGCTATACCCATTGCTTTGAGTTTCATGTTAGCTATTTCATAATCTAGTTCATCAGGAGCTTTCATAACTCCTATTTCTAAATCATTTTCTAGAATATATTTGGCAGATAAAGCTTGAGCTGCAAAACTTAAATCCATGATTTCTGCAGGATGTCCTTGGCCACGTTGTGCTGCTAAGTTAACAAGACGACCATCTGCTAAAAGATAAATTTTTCTTCCATCCTCCATGACAAACTGCTCAATACTATCTCTTACTTCCTCAATAGCTATTGATTGTTTTTCTAAATCTGATCTATTAATTTCCACATTGAAATGGCCAGAGTTAGCTAAGATACATCCATTTTTCATGTTTTTAAAGTCATCTCCACTAACAACATCAATATTTCCTGTGACTGTTATAAGTAAATCTGCGTATTTTACAGCTTCTTCTACTTTCATTACACTATAACCATCCATTCTTGCTTCTAAGGCCCTTATTGGATCTACTTCAGTTACAATAACATTTGCACCTAAGCCATCTGCTCGAGTAGCTACTCCTCGACCACACCAGCCATAACCACATACCACTACATTTTTTCCAGCTATTAACATATTGGTTGTTCCCATAATTGCATCCATAGTAGATTGTCCAGTTCCATATCTATTATCAAATAAATATTTTGTATAAGCATCATTTACAGCTACAAGTGGGATTTTTAAAGCTCCATCTTTATGCATAGCTTCTAATCTATGAACTCCAGTTGTGGTTTCTTCACATGCTCCTTGAACATTTTTAAGTTGTTTTTGCCTTTCCTGGTGGAGAACCAATATCATGTCGGCCCCATCATCAATAATAATATCTGGTTTATAATCAAGAACATCGTCAATAGTTTCATAGTATTCTTTTTCACTTTCTTCTCTCCAGCCATACATATTTAATCCAAGAGCTGCACCACCAGCTGTTGCATCATCATGAGTTGAAAGAGGATTACAACCAGTCATAGCTACTTCAGCCCCACCAGCTTGTAATGTAAGGCCTAAATTAATAGTTTTAGGTTCAAGATGAAGGCAAGATCCAATAGTTATTCCTTCAAAAGGCTTTGTTTTTTCAAACTCTTTTTTAATATGTTCAAGAACAGGCATATGTTTTTGAACCCATTTTATCTTCCTAATACCTTCATCAGCTAGTGCCATATCTTTAACTTTGCTCATAATATTCACTTTTTATCTTATTTTTTATTATTGTTAATTTTTAATTTAATTTTAATCTTAATAATTAAATTTATTTGATTTTTAACAGTTAAATTTTAATCTTAATTAATTCAATCTTAATAATTAAATTTATTTGATTTTTAATAGTTAAATTTTTATTTAATTAATTTAATCTTAATAATTAAATTTATTTGATTTTTAATAGTTAAATTTTTATTT
>WRNS01000035.1 GCA_009776495.1 Methanobrevibacter sp.
GTAAGAAAAAGCATAGCTAATTCTTTTAAAACAGAAAATTTAAGCAATAATTTATATAATCCCAGTTTTTCAACTAATTACGTTTTTACAACGGCAAACGTCCAATGGGTTTGATTTAAAAAAAAAAATTCAATAAATAAAAATAAAAATAAAAAAAAAGATAAAAAATTTATTTTTAGTTAAAATCCTGTTGCTGCTTTTAAATTAGCAGTAGTAGGAGTTTTACCAATTTTCACATTGTAAGTTGTAGCTACACCAGAAAATTTGTATCTTTTTTTCAGATATGATGATAGTGAACCAATAGCTACTTTTTGACTTTTTTTATTATCATAAACTGTGACTTTTTTATTAGAAAGTTTGGAAATAGCTATGTATCTCCATTTAGTATCTTTTACCTTTTTAATTCGTAATATAGATTTACCTTTTGCAAGTGCAGATTTTAAGGTATTTAGTTTGACACTTTTCCTAGCTATGTATTTTTTGGAAACATCGTTGTTTAGAACAGTTTTAATAGCGTTGGTACTTATGATAACACTATTTCCACGGAATTTACTTGTACCTAAATTGTTTGCTGCAATTTCTGCTGCGATGAGTTTTGAAGCGATTGTTCCTTTGTTAACTTTTGTATAAATCTTTGATAAAGCATTAACAGCTGAACTTGTGATTTTGTTTGATGCAACATTATTTACAAATTTGATGATTTTAGAAGTGGTTGTGGTAGCTACTTTACTTGATTTAATCTGACCTTTAGCTATGGCTTGTTGGACTTGTGAAGTATAAGAAGGACTTTTTACAAGTTTGCCTGAACTTAATACATAAGCATCTTTTCCATCCCATATTCCAACTGGATTTTTACCATTATATATTACTCCTTTTTCTAAAGATAATTTATTGGAGTTTCCATTACCATTTCCTGTACCACTACTTGTACCAGTACCAGTTCCACTACCTGTGCCACTGCCTGTACCGCTACCAGTACCACTACCTGAACCAGTACCTGAACCAGTACCTGAACCAGTACCAGATCCACTGCCAGAGGCAACATCTACATAGGTTATTTTATGAGTTGCAGAAATACCTCCAGCTACTGCCTTATAAGTAACAGAACCTGGACTATTTGTAGTAAGCATTGGCATAAAAGAAACATAACCTTTAGTCCCTGTATTTAAGTTCATTTGTACTACATTATCCCTATAAATTACAACATCTACATTCTGTGCAGGGCTGCCTGAATCATATACATAAACTAACACTTGATCTGTAAATGAATTTGATGGTGAGCTACTATTGAAAGTAATAGTATCAGTTGCAAAAATTTGCACCTTATCAACAGCTGCAGAAACACTAGAAATAGTCATGCACAAAATAGCTATTGATAAAAGCGTTAAAAAAATTTTTTTAGTTTTTGAATTTAACTTTAAACTTGACATAATATCCTTTATTAATTTTTAGAAAAAAAGAACAATCAATAAGAAGAATTATTTATAGATTTATTGAAAATTTAACTTTCTTTCTGATTTTCGGAGTATTAACTACTAAAAATTAGTGAAAAAGAATGGTATTTTCATTTTATAAAAAAAAATAGTACTAATAACCCCCAACTTATAATGATAGATTAACAATTGAAATTTTTCGAATTTTAGAAACTTCTTTAAAATTTTCAAATTTAAGAAATTTTTTTATAAAAAAAACCAAAATCCAATTATTAATTATTGATTTAAATCAATAAATATTTATCATTAAATGTGTAATTACTCTTTTTTTATATAAATAGTTTACTATTACAAAAACTACCGTAAAATCTTTGAAGGTCTATATAATCATGGGAAAAATAAAGATATTAAGTTAAAGTCATTAAAGATAGTATAAAAGATCTTTGTATTTGATGAATTGTGCAAGAGTTTGGTTACCTATGATGTTTGGCATCACAATAGCAACAATTATTCCAATAATTCCAAAACAAATTCCAATTCCCCAAATAATTCTAACAGCTTCTTTTTCACTTATTGGTTTTCTTAAAACTAATCTAATTAATGATTTGAATCCTTGGTTGGGAATTATGAGTTTTTCTTCATCATTGACCTGTGTGGGTGTATGTTCTTGTCTTTCCATTACACCAGCACTATAGAATTTCATAGCTGCATCAATGATATTAGGAATTAAGATAATAAATGCGATAAGTTTCATTCTTCCAATAAAAGCTACTGCAGCTATTGTAGCACCAATGATTAACGTTCCTGTATCCCCTGGAAACACACGAGAGGGATACTTATTGTATAATAAAAAAGCGATTAAAGCCCCCAACATACTCATGCTAACAATAGCTACATCATATTTTCCAAGAAGTATACAGGAAATTGTCAGTGACATCATAGCTATTACACCAAGACCAGATTCGATTCCATTTAATCCCGCTAACATATTGGTTAAATTAGAGGTTATTGATAAAGCTATTGGAATGACAATCAGATATAATAATCCAACGTTTGGAGGGGCGACATATATCAAGGGAATTCCAGCTAAAAACAATAATATCAACTTTTCTTTTGAAGATAATGTTAATAAATCATCAACCATGCCTATTATTCCAACTAAGAGTATCACAAGAAGAACTATAGCTAATTGAAAAGTTAATGTTGGATGTAGGTATATTCCTGCAAATATTCCAATAATAAATCCAAATAATATTCCAATTCCCCCCATTTCAGCTACCAAGGGTTTTGAAGTTTTATGGATATCTTTTCCAACTATATTTGCATTTTTAAGCTTTTGTATCAATCTTGGCATAGTAAGTATTGTTATTGTAAATGCTAAAATCCCACAAATAGCAGAAATCAGGAAAATAGTTAAATCAGGGCTTATGGAAATTAATGAGTTCAATTTTTCACCTTCATTAAACATTTATTATTATTATTATTATTATAATTATAATTATAATTTTATTCTTCTTTTATTAAATCATAAACAGTTCTAAGAGGAATATTTTCATTTTTAGATATTTTTTTCACTGGTACTCCCTCATTAGCTAATTTTTTCACTTTTTCTCTTATATCCACACTATATTTTTTTCGTTTTCCTCTTTTCAACCTTGTTTTTTCATCCTTTTTTTTATTTTTTAAATAGTAAACAGCTTGAACAGAGATATTTAATTTTTTAGCTATGTCTTCAGGAAATATACCTTCTTTTATTAAATTAACAACATTTTTTCTATCATTTTCAGTGTACTTTACTGGTTTTCCCCAATTATATCTGATTTTTACAGAAATTCCCAGTTTTTCCAAAACTTCTAAATATTTTTTTGAAATCCTTTTATAAATACTCATAGGACAAGTTACAATTTTTAAATTAGGATATTCATCAATTAACTCCACAATTTTTTTTGAACTTAATGCAGTGGATATATGAACTTCCTCGATAAGATTTCCTTCATCCTCTTTGAAACCATTTTCAAAATATTCATTGTTATTTGAATCGTTGTTAACTTTATTAAGATTCATTTTTATCATTTTTTTAAACTATTTTCATATTTAATCTTAAATAACTATTTCTTAAAAAATTGTGACAAGATTTTAGTTATTGAAAAAATATTTCATGTGATATAAACTTCATAATTACAATATAAACTTCATAAATATGATATAAAATTCATAATTAAAATATAAATTTTATAAATATAATATAAATTTCTTAAATATAATATAAACTTCATAATTAAAATATAAATTTCTCATTTAGTATGTTTTTTGATGAAAATATTTTGAAAGAAGTGAAATTTGATTTATTAAAATAATTAATTAAAAATAATGATCTTAGTTAAAATATTGCCCTATCCAGCACTCCTAATCATTCTTTATCATTTCAAGGAATTTTTCTGATTTTTTACTTTTTGGCTTTTTAATATTTTTAATATTTTTTATTTCTTTGCTGACATCTTTTTGACTTACGTTAAAGGCATTAGCTACTTCATCAATGTTTAAATCTGAGTTTGAGTATATTAAAGCAGCTCCTAATGCCACATAATTAATTTTTATATTAGATCCTTTAATTTTTCTTTCTAAATTGAATTTTTCATTTAAAATCAAATCCATATTATTTAAAGATACAATTTGTTCATTTTCATACTCTTTTAATAAAGTCACGATTTTTTCATCAAGATACTGGAAGATTCTTCGCTGTTTTCTATCAATATCTGATCTCAGATAAGGGAAAGGACCACCATATCTCTTTCTTCTATCATTAGAAGTGGTTAAATAAAATTTAAAAATATCCCATAAAATTAAGGTTGAAGCAATCTTTGAAAATATCTTTTTGTCAATGATTTCAGCAGTTTTTTGATCTCTTTTCAGATTCTTATTTAATTCACCATACTTATCCATTAACTTAAATTTTTTAAGTTTTTCTTCTAATTCATGATTTCTCCATTCTTCTAAATCTTCATCTTCAATGAATTCTGGAGTTTGCAATTTTATATCATTCAATACCTTTTGATATTGATTCCATCCATCTAAATCTTTGAGATTTTCTTTTAATAAGATATTTCTACATTTATCTATGATGTTTTCAGAGTACTTTACATATCCTATAGCTAATGCTGCTCGTGCATGCTTATCATTGATGATAGTGGGCTTAATTCTGTGAAACTGTAAAAGCTCAATTCTAACATTTTTCCCAAATTGTTTTCTAATTTCTTCTTCATAGCTATCTGTGTATTCTGATTCTAAGGAAACTCTCTTTCTAACCCATCTATTTTTTTCTTTGACTCTTATAACCACAGAAACTGTTTTAACTGATCCTATCTTTTCTTGTTTTAATATTTTTGAAACATTTTTAAAAGACTCTCTACCCCATTTACTAAGCTGGGAAATTAAAACCATGTAATTTCCTGAAAGAGGTAAATGTGGAATAATTTCTAGTCTCCATACTCCTTTTTTGTTGAGTTTTAAATCAAATTTAGATGAACCACATATACATTTTTCTCCCATTTCTTTAAAAACAGAACTTTTATAAAGTTTTAAGCAAGATTTACATTCTATAAGACCATACTCTTCCAAGTTTCCAATAGCTATTTTATGGGCATCGATAGCTGACTTCACCCTGTCTAAAATATTTTTTTTAGCTGTGGCATTGGTTCTGAAATATTGGCTATGTCTTCTCACTTCAGATATTTCTTCAAATGCAATTTCTCCAGTTACATTTGAACCATACTTACTTAAAGAACGATATGGTGCAGTGTACCCTTTGATGTCCATACTTTCTTTTATTTCAAGTAATTTTTCTAAATGATTTGTTAAGTTAAAGTAAACTGATGTGAAGCCTTCGAAATCTGACATATCTTCGATATTAATGATTTCATTCTGTATTTTATTCAAATACTTTTCAGTTTTACTTATAAGTACTGATTCATCCATTAACTCACCGTGAGGTCTTTGCATCTAAAGACACGCCAATCTTTATATGCTATAAGTAAGTTTTTCGCTATCAATGTGAATAGCAATTAAATTATGAATTTTTAATAATTTTGAAATCTACTTTTTAATTTTAATTTTTTTTAAATCTTGAATATTTAATTTTAAATGAATTTTTTATTTTAATAATTTTTAATTTTTGAATAGCTATTGGATTCGTTCTCCAATTTCACAATCATCAGGACTTAAAAGTGCTACACTATCTGAGGTAGCAAGAACCATTCCTTCAGATTTAACTCCAAATAATTTAGCTGGTTTTAAGTTAACTAAAACAGCTACTTTCTTATTAATCAATTCTACAGGTGAGTATTTTTCAGCCAATCCAGCTACAACTTGGATTTCTCTTTCTTTAATATCAATCTTTAACTTAAGTAATTTTTTACTTCCTTCAATAGCTTCTGCTTCTAAAATATTACCTATCCTTATATCCACTTTTCCAAAATCATCAATAGTTATAATGTCGCTCATTGTGTCCTCTCCAGATTCTTTTTTTTCTTCTTCTTTAAGATTTTTATACAGTTTTTCTTTTTCCTCTAAGATAGTTTCATCTTCAATTTTTTTAAACAATGGTTTAGCTTTGTTTATAATATGGCCTGGTTCAAGTGGAACTTTACTATCTTCCCAATTAGAATCTATAGCAATGTTGATAATATTTAAGATTTTTATAGCTGTTTTTGGAATATAAGGTTTTATGAGAATTGCGATAGTTTTTGAAAGTTCATTGCATAAGTATAAACAATTAGCTGCTCTTTGGGGATTTTCTTTAACTGCTTTCCAAGGTTCCTGATCATTGAAATATTTGTTTCCTTCCTTAGCTATTTTAATTATTTCAACTAAACCTTCTCTAAACTTATATTTAGAAATTAAATCTCCAACCTTATCAGGCATATGTTGGATTTGAGCTTTAAATTTTTCATCATCACTATTTAAATTGTTATATTCTGGTACATAGCTATTAAAGAATTTTTTAGTAAAAGTAAATGTCCTATGTAAGAAATTTCCTAAAACATCAGCTAATTCATCGTTAACTCTTCTTCCAAAATCATCCCATGAAAAATCAGTGTCCTTATTAAGTGGTGCATTAACAGTTAGATAATATCTAAGTAAATCAGAGTCATAGCTATTTACAAAGTCTTCAACCCAAATAACCCAACCTTTACTTGTTGACATTTTCTTGCCTTCTAATGAAAGGTATTCTCCAGCTATTATGTTGGTGGGGAGTTTGCAACCATAAGCCTCAAGCAGTGATGGCCAAAATATTGCATGATGGTATATGATGTCTTTACCTATGAAGTGAATGACCTTATCATTCCAATAGTCTTCCCATTTCTTCCCAGTATGTTTAGACCACTGGGANGCAGAAGAAATGTAACCTAAGAATGCTTCACCCCAAACATATATTATTTTTCCTTTTACNCCTTCAAGAGGAATTGGAATTCCCCAATCCATNTCTCTACTTATAATCCAATCTTTTAAACCTTCTTTAAGCCAATTTTTAGCGTAATTTNTAACATTAGCTGGCATATCTTCAGTTGAGTTTATATANTCCTCAATGACTTCTTGGAAATTACTTAATCTAAAGAAGTAGTGGTTAGAATTTTTTATTACAGGAGTACTCCCACAACTTAAACACTTTGGTTCAATTAATTCAACAACATCTAAATGCCGTCCACAAGCTTCGCAGTGATCGCCTCTAGCTCCTTCACTTTTACAATAATGACAAATTCCTTCCACATATCTATCTGGTAAAAATTTCATGCAACTTTCACAATATAGCTGTTGAATTTCTTTTTCATAAATTAAATCCTTATTATATAAATCCAGGAAGAAATCCTGAGATATTTTATAATGAATCTCATCGGTAGTACGACTAAAATTGTCAAATGAAATATCACAAGATTCGAGATCTTTAGCTATGATATTATGATATCTTGTTGCAATTTCCATTGGAGTTTTTCCCTCATTATCTGCTTTAACAGCTATTGGTGTTCCATGCTCATCACTAGCTGAAACTAATAATACATCATTTCCAATCATTCTATTGTACCTTGCATAGATATCAGCAGGAATATACGTTGATCTTAAATGCCCTAAATGACATGGGCCATTAGCATAAGGTAGTGCACAAGAAATAAAAATTTTTGTCATTCTATCCTCCTATAATCTTATTAATCATTAGCTGAATTATTTTTAAATGGTATTTTATTTATTTATTTTATAATTAATCTTAATTAATCAATTAAATTTTCTTTGATTACTAATTGATTTTATTTAATTTTTAAATTTTACTTAGATTACAAATGATTTTATATAATTAAATTCTAGAAAAACTTAAAATTTTATTTTAATATTTAATAAATTAAATATGCTATATTTAA
>WRNS01000036.1 GCA_009776495.1 Methanobrevibacter sp.
ACATTCTCGATTTGTGAAGGGAAAACAGAATACCCTGAACTTTTGATAATTCTTTTGATTCTTTGCTTAAAGTATACAAAACCATCCTTATCCATACTTCCAAGATCACCTGTGTGAACCCATAGATGGCCATCCTCATGTTTTTGAAGAGCTGAATCAGTTTCTTCTTTTTCTTTATAGTATTCTAACATTACTGTAGGACCAGAAATACAAATTTCTCCGTCTTCATCAGCAGCACAAGTTTCCTGAGAACCTATTTTACATATTTTGTACAATGTGTCTGGAAATGGAATTCCTATACTTCCAAATCGATACTCACTTGGTGGAGTTAAACAACTGGCGGTAACAGTTTCAGTCAAGCCATAACCTTCTCTTATACTAACTGTTCCTCCACGTTCAGCCATAAAATCCTCAAATTTAACTTTAATATCATTAGCTAAAGTATCTGCACCAGAAAATACTCCTTTCACATGGGAAAAATCAGCGTTCATCATTGAGTTACTACTAGCTAGTGCAGTAAACAGAGTTGGAACCCCAGCAATGAATTGTGGTTTGTTTTTATTAAATGATTTAGCAAAATCCTCGGTAGAAAATTTAGGAACAAGTATTATTGTGCCTCCAAATGATAATGCAGTATGCATTGATACTCCTAAACCAAAGCCATGGAAGAAAGGCATTATACACATCATCTTATCGTATGTATTTACATTAGCTTGAGATCCTGTTTGAAGTGCAAGGGCATT
The DNA here is from genome assembly GCA_009776495.1 of Methanobrevibacter sp. Lineage (GTDB taxonomy): Archaea > Methanobacteriota > Methanobacteria > Methanobacteriales > Methanobacteriaceae > Methanorudis. The sequence continues at coordinate 744 of WRNS01000036.1, forward strand.
GAAATTTAAATTGGATAATACAACTCCTTTTGGTGAACCTGTGGTTCCACCAGTGTATAATATAACTGCAGGATCTTCACCTTTAGCTATTGAAAAATCATTGAGCTCCTCTTTTTCACCTATTTTCAGTAGCTGTTTCCAATTGATAATATCCTCCCTTTCAGGAATTTTTGGAACTTTACGACCAGCTAATAACCAATATCCAAATTTATTAAATGATTTAAGATAATCTGACACATTACATATTACTATTTTTTTCAAATTCACATTATCTTTAATTTTTTCAAAATTAGAAAATGCAAAATCAGTTGTAAGTGCAAATTCACTATCTGTTAAATTTAAAAAATATTCTATCTCTTTCGGAGCAGATAAAGGATGAATCATATTTGAAATAGCCCCAATTTTATTAATCGCATAAAAAGCTATTGTTGCTTGAGGAATATTAGGCAAACAAACAGTTACTTTATCCTCTTTTTTTACTCCTAATTTGATTAAAGATTGTGCACACTGATCGATTAAACCGATTAACTGCTTATAGCTTAATTTTAAACCCATAAATTCTAATGCATCAACATTGGGAATTTTTTCCTCTATAAATTTAATCATTTGATACATGTTTTTATCAGGATATTCAATATTTGGAAAAGTAGTTTCAGGGTAATATTTTAACCAAGGTCTATCATAATTAAGCTTGTCTTCAGCTGGTTTCAAAATAAATTCATTTAAATTCTTCATATAAGTGAGTCCTGTTTTTTAATTAGAGATAATAAATTATAATCTTATTATTCATGAAGATTGATTCATCCATGAAAAAATAAAAAATAAAAAAAAATTATTTTTCATATTATAATTACAAATAAATTTTTCATTATATTTAATAAAAATTTAAACTTTTAATTGGAAATTTTTTATAAAAATATAAATTTTTCAATATATTTATAAAAATATAAACTTCTGATTGGAAATTCAAAAAATCCTAAAAACAACCTTTTTCTTTCAAAAAAAAATTGTCCATTTTGCTTGAATATGGTAATTCCTATATAATATAGTTTTCTATAACTGCCTAACAAACTAACTAAAACAGACTCTTGAGGAAAAAATTAGAAAAAATAAAAAATTTAATAAAAAAAATAAAAAAAATGTTAATTAGTAAAAAAATATTTAAAAATAAAAAAAATGCTCAAAATACAAAAAAATTAGAAAAAATTAAAAATTTAATAAAAAAAGAAAAAAAGTAATAAATTATAACATTACTTTTTTAAAAAATTGATAAAATCCACAAAGTCCTAAGAAAAATCCAAAAACTATGGAATTTATCTTAAAATCAAACCAATTAAGGTTTAAAAAAAAATAATTTACTATTGTGGTTATCAATTAATAGAAAGAAAATCTTTTAGTTTGAAGTGAATATATTATATGCTGCATATGCTAAAATAGCTAAACCAACAATTATGAGTGCGACTTGACCAAATAATCCGCCGAATCCTCTTAAAACATATTCTCCACTTGCTCCACCAATTACAAATATTATACCTATAATTAGTGAATAAATATTTGCCATTACTTTACCCATTAATCCTTCTGCCATTTTTAAAATCCTCCTTTCTAATTTATTCAATATATTTAGTTTTTAACTTAAATATATATAATCATATTATATTATAGTATATATATATTTTGATAAGTCTTTATAATAACAAAAATCAACTTATATAATTTAGTATTAGATAAATGGAACAATCTAATATTATTATACGATTCTAAAGATAAAATATATTTTGTTTTGCAGCTAATAAAATATATAATATATTTCTGCTTGAAAACTAATAAAACATATAAGAAATTTCTACTTGAAAACTAATAAAATATATAAAAAAATACATTCTATAATAAAAAAAATCATATTTAAAATAAAAGAAAATAAAAAAAAAAAGGTTAAAATTATTAACTTAGTTATAATTTTAATTTACATCAATAATTTAATAATTAACTTAATCACTGCTAAATCTTTTTAAATATGGTTTTTCATTTAAATTCAGCTTTTTTTTTGATATAAACTCACTAATAACTTCATTAAACCATTCAAAATCATGGATATTCCAAAGATGAATAGATCTATAAACACTGAAAATTTGAGCATTATTGAAATAATTTTTGATTGTTTCTGCTGATTTTTTTACTTTAGGATATTCTTTTGTTCCATATAATACCAAAAGATTGTTAGAATCCATCTTGTCATTGTTTTCTTTGTTATCAAAGGTAGTACAAATTTCAGGTAGTTTAAACTTTAATGACTCTTCAGTAATTGAAATTAGCTTATCCTCATAAATAGAACTAATAGAATCTCTTAAATCTTTTAAATATTCTTTTTCCAGACCATATTCTGCTAAATAACCTTTAATAATAAAGTCAGAATGTTTTTTATCTAAAATATCTACCTTTAGCTGTTTTATCATAGCTAATGATTGATCCACTTTTTCATTTTCCACATCATATATTAACTTAGCTAATTTTTTATCCTCATTAAATTTAATCAATGGAGTTTGTAAATTGACTCCAGTTACAGTAGCTGTTTCTATTAAATTAGGATACTTAGCTAATAATTGGAGAATTATTTGCCCACCAATAGCTACTCCCACCAAATGAATTTTTTTAGTCATTAACTTTTCTCGAATAAGATCTTTTACTATTTCAGCTGATTTTTCTATGGAAAAATCACCATCTAATTGGCTTTTTCCATGTTCTGGAAGATCTAAAAAGATACAATGATGATTAGGAAAGCTACTTTTTTGGTATTTCCAAATCCAATGACTTAATAAGTTGCTATGAAGAAAAATAATAGCTTCTTTTTTTTCATCATGATATTCTTCAAAGTAAAGATTATTTAAATTCATACTTCTCCTTTTCAACAAAAAATTCTTCAAAATAAAGAATATTTACTCATACCTCAATTCAAATTTCTTTATATTTATTCATACCTCAATTCAAATATCTTTAAAAATTTTTATTATTATGAAAACCTATTTGAAATTTACTATTTGTTTTTATTTATAAATGATTTTTTTTAAATTTTTTTTAAATTAACATTATTTAATACAAATATTTAAATTAAAATTATTATAAATATTAATCATCTGATAATGATAGTGAATAATTTCCATGTTTTAATAATGTTTAATTGATTTTATTAATGTGTTTAAAGGTGATATTGTGAAAGCTAATGCTAGGAAAATTAGTGATGGAGTGTACTGGGTAGGAGTTCTTGATTGGGACATACGAGATTACCATGGATACACTCTTGAAGGAACAACTTACAACTGTTATTTGGTGTTTGGCAAGGAAAAAGTAGCTTTAATAGATAATACTTATCCTGGAACATCTGCTCAGCTATGGGGGAGAATCAATGATGCTTTTGAACAAGAAGCTAAAGAATTAAAAATTGATGTTGTTGTTCAAAACCATATAGAAAATGATCATAGTGGATGTTTGAATGAAGTTGTGAAGAAATTTCCCGATTTAGAGTTATACTGTTCTTCAAAAGCAGTTGCTGGACTTAAAAGTCACCAACCCTCCTTGGAAGATTTTGAAATGAATGTAGTTAAAACTGGAGATACTCTTGATTTAGGAGCTAAAACTCTTAGGTTCTTAGAAGCCCCAATGTTACATTGGCCAGATAGTATGTTTACATTCATCGAGGAAGATGGAATTCTCTTTACAAATGATGCATTTGGTCAACATATATGTTTAAGTGAAAGATATGATCATGAAATATCTGAAGATATTTTAATGCTTTATGCTCAAAAGTTTTATGCAAATTTAATTACTCCTTCTTCACCTCTTGTTTTAAGAAAACTTGATGAAGTAGTGAAATTAGAGTTACTTGATAAAATAAAGATGATAGCTCCTTCTCATGGGCAACTATGGACAGAACCTATGAAAATCATAGAAAAGTATAAAAAATGGGCATCTGGTAAATGCAAAGACAAAGTTACATTTTTATATGATACCATGCACTATTCAACTCAAAAAATGTCTCATGCTTTAATGGAAGGAATCATGTCTGAAGGTGTTGATGTAAGAAGCTATTTCTTACATACTGATGAGCGAAGTGATATTGTTACAGATATACTTGATAGTAAAGCTGTTTTTGTTGGTAGTCCTACAATGATGAACAATCCATTTCCAAGTTTAGGAGATTTAATGTATTATCTCACCTCTTTAAGCTTTTCAAAAACAGGTTACAAAAAGAAAGCTGTTGTTTTCGGATCTAAAGGTTGGGGAGGAGGAGCAAACAAAAAACTTTCCTCTGATTTAGAACAAGCTGGTTTTGAAGTGTTAAAACAATACGATCTTACATTTATCCCAACAGAAAAAGAGTTTAATGAATGTTATGAAATTGGAAAAGAAATAGCTAAACAAATTAAGTTAGAATAGCTATTAAATCCATAAAGAGATAGCTATTAAATCAATGAATAGAGCAACTATTAAATCCATAAATAGATAACTATTAAATCCATAAATAGATAACTATTAAATCCATAAATAGATAACTATTAAATCCATAAAGAGATAGCTATTAAATCAATGAATAAAATAATAGAATAATAAAATAATAAATTATACTATTTTTTAAAAAAAAAATTAACAAAATAGGGAAAAAACAGAGATTTTTTAAAGTTTAAAATCTCTGGATATGAAAAATATATTAAAAAAGATAAATAAGGATAAAAAAATTAAAAATTCCTTAAATTAGTATTTTTTTCTTTTAATTAATCCTAAATTAATTAACAACAGTATTAAGAGTGATATTATTGCTATTCCTGAGTTTTTCATTTTTATGGATGTATTTGGATTGTTAATAACTTTAGTTTTATAGTTGGTATTCTTTGTTCCAGTAGTTTTCTTCTTTGTTTTTTTGGGGTTTGTGTTGTTTGTTTTTGAAACATTCACATTGTTTATTTCAGGATCAGTAATGTTAGTTGTTTTAGTGTTGTTTGTATCAGGTGTAACTATGATATCTGGTTCAGGAATACGTGTATTATTTGTTTCATGTGTGGAGATATTAAATTCAATTAAATTCGCACTTGATGATTCGTAATCATTGTTACCATTGTATTCACTGAAAAACTTGTAAACTCCATAATTTAGCATGACGAAATAGAAGAAAGCTTCTCCGTTTGTGTCTGTAATGTTAGTGCCAATAATTTCCCCATTGAGTTTAAATGTTATTAATTCACCAGCTATAGGATTGTTATCAGATAATGTAGCTATGAGTTTAATGGATTCATTGATTTCAACCTTTCCTTCTGTAGTTAAGTTGAGGAAAGTAGTTATTTTATTAACAGTTAGTACAGTAGAGTTATTAGAATCAATGTAATCATCATCTCCATCAAAAATTACTTGAAAACTGTAGATTCCACTACCACCTAAGGTATAGTTAAATGTTGCCTTACCATTAGAGTCAGTAACTTCTGTTCCAATTGTTTGTCCATTGATAATTAGGGTAATATTTTTACTTGCTAATGTTTGTCCTTGACCATTTTTTAAGACAGCATTAATAGTAACGGTTTTATTAATAGTTAATTCACCGACAATATCCATAGTTAACTTAGTTTCACCTTTATCAGAGCTAAAGAGCACAGCTAAATTAATTTTTTCATAATCTAGAACAATAGTGAACTCATCAGTTATCGGATGTTCAATAGCTATATCCCATAATCCAACATCATAAGCTATTCTTTCACTTAATTGGACATTGCTTATATTCAATAGCTGAGCTTTGAAAAATGGTAGTTTATTATAATCTCCAGAGTTATTTGTATTGTTAAGGTAAAAAGTGTAATTAATAAGCCAATCTTCACCAACCATACCATTAGTTTTATATGGTGTAGCATTAACTACATAATAGCTAAGCACATTAAGACCAATGATTTTAGTCATATCTGGAGTGTTGTTTCCAAACCAATTAGCAGATGCAGTATTATCCACACCATGTCCACCAGACTCTATAAAATATATGAAGATATTATCTGATAGGATGCGGTTGTAAGAAATATTCAAATTATTTATTTTACTAGTTCCAGCAGTACCTCCACCTACACGAATACCTGTGTTAGTAGCATTAATATCGTTACCATAGATTAAAGTATTATTCATTTCATAAGTGAATGTGTATAAATAAATTCCATAGCTACTACTTCCAATTGAGTTAATATAATTATTAGAGACACTATTATTTATCACAACACCAGTACGCCCATATAAAGAAACACCTCGAGCATCGGTTCCATTTACTTTGATGGTGTTTCCAGAAATATTGTTATTATTTATATTACCATGTTCTGTCTGTAAATGAATTCCATGTGCATTAGGTGTGCTAATAGTATTGTCTAAAATACTGTTATTTTCTAAGTTATCAATATTTGCTAATAAGAAAACTCCATGAGCATTAGCTCTACTTGTTGAAATAGTGTTATTTTTTATTATTATATTATTTAAGTCGCTGTTAGTAGTTATGTTTATTGCTGTGCCTGTTGTTGTTATTTGATTATTCAGTATTTGAATATAACTTGTATTTGCATATATAGCTCCATTATATCCTCTGATTGTTAAGTTGTCAATGGTTACATTTGGAGAGTCAATATTGAATAAAGTGAGATTGCCAGTAAGTGATGTATTTCTTGTTATCGTAGCATTTATTCCTGAAATTTTAATACTTCGGTTTATATTGAGAGGAGATAGATTATCGAACGAACCTTCAAAGATTAAATCATCGGTAGTGCTTGAAATAATGTTTTGAATCTCACTTGTAGTGTTAGTGCCAGTAACGGTTATTTCTGCACTACTAACCATAGATAAAGAGGATAGTAATAATATCAAGAACAAAGTAATGAAAAATATATAAGATTGCATAATTTTTATCATTTTCAACCTCCTAACCATTTATTGATGCAAATAACTTAGGTTAAATATTAGTATGTATGTATCTTATATATAATATTTTTGATTTATATTAAATATTCAAAAATTAGCTATGTATATTTATGAATCTTAAATCACTTTAATTAAATTATATTTTTTCATCATT
>WRNS01000037.1 GCA_009776495.1 Methanobrevibacter sp.
CAGTAGCTATTTGAGTTCCCCTCTCTTTTTGCTTAATATAAGGATCATGACATTTAGTTTTCTTTTTTATTATTCTGTGCATATTAGATCCAACTTTATTGGAAGACGCCCCAACTTTAAAATTATTAGATAAATATTTGAAAACTTCATTTATTGTTTCTATTTTTAGCTTTGAATCATCAGTAGCTAAATCAATAGCTTCACCAGCTTGTCTAAGCATACAGGGTCCACATTCCGGATAAATTTTCATGATAACCTCTTTAATAATCTTTTTAGAATAAATAGTTTCTTTTTGAATAAATATTATTAAAATTTTTAAATAAGTTATAGAATAATTTCATGAATATAATATTTAAAATAAAATATTTAAAATAACTTTTAAAAAATAAAAAAAAGATTACAATATTTATTTAATTTTATTTAAAAAAAAATTTTAAACAATAATTTGAAAAAAATAAACAAAAATCAAGTTCACTAATTTAACCACCATAAATGATTTGAATTAGCTGAATTTCATCTCCATCTTGGATTTTTTCATCTTCTATAACAATTTCTCCATTTTTTTTAGCTACAACCGTTTCAGAGGATAAATCCAAATCATTTAAAATATCATTTATTGTTGTATTGTCATTAGCTAATGATCTAGTTTCTTTATTATTTTTAAATATTAGTGTGAAATTCATTTTATCAACGTTGAATCTTTTTGAATTTAATAATAATCTAATAGTTACGCTTTACCAAGCTCATCTAAAAAAGTGCAAACTCGGCAAATTTCATTTGATGAAGGTTCACCACATTTAATGCATGTATCAAACTGAAAATCATGCTTGTGTTCTTTTTTAAGTGCTAATTTAATCTTATCAAAACCACGAAGTGTTGAATACATAATAGTTGGGTGATTCTTTGATAAATTCTTGATAATTTCAGAAACTTCTCCTCTAAAAGATTCTTGAGCATATGGACATCCTGCAAGATGAACATCTAAGTCTTTAGCTATTGTATAGAGCCCAATTTCACGTTCTGGAATTTCACGAAGAGGTTTGATTTTTGGCCTGAACAAAGGACTATGAGACATTGTTTTAGCACCAATCATGGTTAAATTATCAATGTTACCTTCTAAATAGTTCATTAAAATAGCTTGAACTTCATCATCTAAGTTATGACCTGTAGCTATTTTATCAGCTTCAAAGTCTCTTGCAGCCCTATTAATAATCCAACGACGAAAAACCCCACAATAGCTACAGGAAATCCTGTGATTTGGGTTTTTCATGATTTCATCCAGGGTGATGTCAAATGAATATTTAAATGAAACAACCTTATGTTCAATTCCTAATCTTTTAGCGTGTTTTTTTGCAATAGCTACTCCATCATTTCTATAATTAGCTATTCCTTCATCAATAGTTACAGCACATAATTCAATGATATTACGCTCTTTATATGTGTTGAGAATATCTAATGTAGCTACACTATCCTTACCTCCAGATAAGGCAACTAAGACATTGTCTCCTTTATCAATAAGATTTTCTTGTTTTATAGTTTTTATGGCTTTTTTTTGAATGCTTTCAACAAAACAACTTTTACATAAGGTTTGACCAGATTGTTTTCGTTTTATAATTATTTTTGGGTTGCCACACTTCATACAAGCTTCCATAATAATTCACAAGCCATTGATAAATTTTTTATTAAAAATAATATCTTCCACACCATCAAATTATATTTTTAATATAATAAATTAATTCATGATATTATTTACAATTTATATTTAAATAAAAATTATAATAAATATATCTATAATAATTTAAAAAAATTAAAAAAATGAATGACAAAAAAAATTAAAAAATTAAAAAAATCTAAATTTTTTTATTCATTTGTTAAATATAAGAAAAAGGATTTAAAAAAAAAGAATTGAAAAAAAGGATTTAAAAAAAGGATTTAAAAAATCTGGAAATTATTAAAAAAACGAACCCTGCAACAATTAGCAATAAGGAAGCAATGAAATTAAAAGTATCAAAATTACCTANAAAATTATTTAATGTGCTTATTAAACCACCTATAATCATGACTATGCCTGCATACTTCAAAATTACTTTTTCTTCCATGGAATCACTTTCTTATTATATTCCTATAATTCTATTTTTTCTAATGATTAATAAAAAATTTTATAAATTTTATATAATATAAATGTATTATAATAAAAAAATACTCGTTTATCTTATATAATATTTATTATATAAAAGAATATTCTAATGTTATTAAGTAAAAAAGATTATAATTTGCATATCTTAAAATAAAAATAAATTAGTGATTATACAATGAATAAAAAAAATTTAGTCTGGTTAATTGTTATAATTATTGTAATTTGCGCAATAGCTACTTATTTAATCTATACCTCCACTTTAACTTCTGAAAATTCTTCAAATAATATTGATTCAAATATTGAACTAAAAGGTGATGAGATTAAAATTAATGGATTTACTTGCATGATTCCAAGTAGCTATACTAATGGAACCCTTAAAAAAAGCCAGGGGATAGAAACCTACGGAACTTATGAAAGTGATAGTATATATATAACCGTTTATGACAATTCTCCAGAGGGGGATAAAGTTTATCAGGGAGATATTGATTACTTTGCATATGGAATAGCTAATAAAGATAATAATCCAAAAAAAGAGAATATTACAATAGCTAATCACACTATTCTTTATGTTACTCAACACTCCAATACCCGTGGGGATTATAGATTAGCTTTCTTTGAAGTTAATGGAAAAAAAGTTCTTATTGAATGGTTAGGTAGTGAAGTTACTCCCGATATCAAAAATATTATTTACAGCTTCTATAAATTGAACTAAAATAATCTAATTTTTATCAATCAATTTCTTAATCTCTGTTACAAAACTCTTTGATCTATTTAATGAAGTTTTAGTTTTTGATTTTATCACTTTAAAATGAGCATTATATTGAAAAGAAGACCTTTTTCTTCTTTCAAACTCAAAAGATTCAATTATCTCGTCGGCAAAATCAATAGGACTTGAAATTCCCATTATTTGATGGGCTTCATCTTGAACTATCTCAAAGTCTTCTAAATAGTTTGATTTGAGTTTATCTCTTATAAAAACGATTAATGCATCATTAGTGACTTTATGGGATATTTTATCTCCAACTTTATATCCAATATTCATTAAAATAGCATTTGCAATATAATACATGAATAATATGAAGTTACAACAACCCATAAATCAGATATATTCTCTTCAAACAGAAAGTTAGCACTTCTAAGCTTTCATCTGACTTTTTAATAAATGAATCTACAATATCTATGTTATAATCTACTTTTTTAAGCAAACCTTCATTAATATAACTTTTAACATTTATATTTGCTTCTTTAATCCTCTTATCATTTAACATTAAATCACCAGAAAAACAATGAATCAATGAAAGGATTAAAAAGGAATTAAACTTAGGAACTATTAGTTTAAATTCATTAATAATTTTTCTCTTATATTATGAATTTAAAATGTATTTTTTCTTTGTGCTATATAATAAATTATAATATTGTTCAATTCCATGTAAAATAACATTGCAACTAATAGCTTCACTTACAACAGTAAACTGTTTGCTTATTATCATAGATATGAACTCTTCAAATGTGAAAAATGCAAGATGAATATTAAAAGAAAATATTCCAAATTTTCGCAAGATTAATTTTTCTTTACTTTCATCTGCAACAACCAATAAATCTATATCAGAATGCTTATTTGCTCTTCCTTTTGCATATGAACCAAACAAGAGGCCTATACAAGGAAATGTGAATTCATCGAATTTTTGGGAGATAGCTTTTATATCCTGATTTAACATGATTTCAATTCTTTTTTCAAATTCAGCTTGATATATCATAGGATTTATCTTTTTGTGTAGTTTTATGATATTTGAAGTTCCAACCCTCTCTATTTCAACAATTTTTTCATTTTGAAATCTTTTTATAATATCATATGTGTTTTTATAATTAATTTTGGCTCCCTTTGCTACATCAGCTATATTTAGTACTTCCTGACCATGGGAAATCAAATATTTTAATATTTTTATAGAATTTCTTCCTTGTTTCATATTACCCTCATAAGATAATCCAAATATTTATGGTAGAAATACCATACCTTCATGGTATGATTACCATATAATTATGGTTATTAGACCATATAAATTTTTTCAAAATATAAGTAATCGAACAAAAAATAATTCCAAAATATAATAATATTATTTATATAAAATTTAATAATCATGATTAATAAATTTTTCTATATTTTTATTACTGTAAGTCTTAAGATTCATTCATAAAAAGGTATGTATTAAATTTTTAAAAAAAAATAAAAATATTTCTCAAAGGTTCTGAAGTAATTATGAGTTCACTGAAACATTAGCATAAATTTGTGAAAATTTTAAACAAAATTTTTTATTAAAATTTTTCTTGTTTATAGTGCAACAATTAGTTTTCTTTGAAGTTAATGGAAAAAAAGTTCTTATTGAATGGTTAGGTAGTGAAGTTACTCTACATATCAAAAATATAATTCATAGTTTTTATAAACTGAATTAGAATAATCAATTTATTTTTTTTCTATTTTTTTTATTTTTTTTTTTTTTTTGATTCACAATCAATTTCGAATATTCTCATATATTATATAAAATCGCCATTTAGGATATTGTTGGTATTTTAAGTTTGTTTAATAAATTCTTTTAATTCCTTTAACTTTATCAAAATCTGCATCAAAAGAAGCTATTTTATTTATTTTCAGTTTTTTCATTATTTCTAATGAGAGACAATCAGCATATGATAGTGTACCATCATAATATAGCAATGTGTGGATTGTACTATCATAAATCTGCCTATTTTCTTCAAAAATCATATAGTTATCTTTGATATTATAATAAACTTTTTTTCCTAATTTTCCTCCAAATAAACTTGAAACATTAGTAACAGACTCTGAAATAATTAAATTAGAAACTATTTTATCCATATTAACAATTTTTTTAGCTACTTTTAAACTATCTTCATACCACTGATCTTTTTTATTAACAATAGCTGTGAAAAAAGTTGAATCAACTAAAATCATGGTTTATCACCCTTTGCAACTTTCTTCTTCATTTTAACAGCATCAGTTTTGAATGGAGTTTTTCCGATTCCAATAATATCTTCAAAATTACTTTTTTTTCTAAATTCAATACTTATATCCCCATTTTCATCTAAAAACCATTCAACAATATCATCAACTTCAAGATTGAGTTTTTTTCTAATTTCAGTGGGGATAGCTGTTTGAAACCCTTTATATATTTTTGTTGAAAGAGACATTTAATCACCATTTAAATTATGTTTATTATATTATTTAAAAAATTCTAATAAACTACTTATTTTCTAATAAAAAAAAAAATTCTAAAAAAAATACTATTTTCTAATAAAAAAATAAAAATCTAAAAAAAACTACTTTCTAATAAAAAAATAAAATTCTAAAAAAAACACTTTTTCTAATAAAAAAAAATCTAAAAAAATATTTTTTATATAATTAATAATGAAAATTAATTTTCATGAAAAAAGTTTTAAAATAAGTTATAAAAAAAATTTAAAAATTAATATTTATAATAATTTAAAAATTAATGTCAAAAAGAATATAATTTTAATTTAATGATTTTTTTAATAATTCACAAATCAAAAGGTCTTTTAAACAATTCAAAATCCTGAACATATTCTTTACCAGTAACCATAGCTATTTCTGCTTTTTGAAGCTCTGCTCCTAAGTATGCAGCGTGTTCAAATCTTGTGATAAGGTCACGACTTATAATTTCATCAAAAATCTCTTTTGTGCTATGTCCTTCAATAGCTAAATCTGAAACAGCCTTTTTAAAGTGAGTAACAACAATCTTACTATCTTCTGGTTTATTCCCATGAACAACCATGATCTTAAAGCTTCCTGCAGGATCTAAGATAAAGCGAGAAGATTCTTTTGCAGTTTGAACTGGTAGGTCAAATTCTTCATATAAAACCTGAGGTTTCTTTTTATCTTTAAATAAAAGAAGATTGATTCCAAGGTCTTTTGGAATTGAACCTCTATTTTTAGCTAAAAACATCATCTTACTAGCAATAGCTAATTCATAAACAGACCCTATAGTTTTTCCACTTTCTTCCGGAGTAAAAAGAATACTTGCACCTAACTCCATAGCTATTCCTGCAAGAAGTGCATTCACTCCAACAGAATCTGTGTCTAATAGCTCAGTAACATTTCCAACTCCAAAAAACATTGGTACTTTGTGGTTTTTTTGATACTCCCTACAGGATATAACAGAATCAACTATACTACTACTGTTTACTGGATCTAAAATTAAATCAGCTATGATTTCAACATCTTCACTTTGACAAAGCTTTGTTAAATTAGACATAGCTTTAACCCTTTCTTCTGGTGTATGGGGAACTTGACCTTTGGAAAAGTTTGTTGGAAGAGCTACAGCTGGAATATTGTGACTTTTCAGAAGAGCTAATATGTCTTCATTGTTCCCTAAATCTATGCTTAAAACTAAATCAATTCCACACTCAATAGCTACTTTTATCTCATCTGAGTTTAAGGTATCAATGCTTAAGGGCTTATCTTTCATTATAGGGCGAAGAGTATCTATCATCTCTGGAATTTTATGGGAAAAATCTTCTCCAGCTATCATTCCAATATCAATCATATCGGCTCCATGAGATAGAAAATATTCGGCTCTTTTTATTAATTCTTCATTTGTAAGAATAGGAGCATTAGCTATTTCTGCTAAAACTCTCATTGGAAAATCTTCACCAAGAGCTAAATTCCCAACTAAGATATTGTTTGGTTTTTCAAGTAACTTTTCTTTCAATTGATGATTATTTTCAAATTCTTCAATAAATTTGAAAACCTGTTTTCTTTTTTCCTCTTCTATTAATTTATCAGCAGGTTTAACTGTGGATAGCTCAAGTTCTTCAATTAAATCTAAAACCATTCCTAAATCAGCGGCATCAGTTGATCCTTTAAACGTTGGAATATTTAATGCCGTAGCTATTTCATCTGTAGCTTTTCTCATTAAACCAGGGCTTAAAATAATATCAATATTATTTAACTCATCTTTATAAAATGTTTTAAGTTCTTTAATTATCATATTTGGGGTTAAAAAAGCAGCTATTTGAGTATCTGCAATGTGAACAATGATTTCATGATTTGACTCATCAGTTATTTTTTTAACTAAGGGATAAGCTAAATTTCCAGTGACAACAAGTATTTTCATGATTTAACCTTGAAAAATTTATTTAATTTTTAGTACTTATCTTAAATATTGTTTTCTTGATTTTTTATATTTTTTTTTATTTTTTTTTAAAAAAAAAATGAAAAATTCTTGAAAAAGTTCTTTAAATATATATGTTTTTTTATTTAAATAATGAAAAACTTTTACATTTTTTAACGTCAAAAATAATTCATAAATTATAATGATTATTAATGATAAATTTTATATATTAGTAAAATAATATATTTAATTACTTATGGCTTTTAGAATTTAATTATTAAAAGTAAACAAATGAGGAATTATTAGCTTT
>WRNS01000038.1 GCA_009776495.1 Methanobrevibacter sp.
ATAATTAAATTAATTTAAAAAAAAAAAAACTTAAAAAAAAATCTATAAAATATCCAATATGGAAATAAATCATTAAAAAAATATTTTTTATTTATTCAAACTTAAAGGACAAAATATGGAAAAAAGAAACATCATTCTTCTAGACATTGATTATATTACTAAAGATGAAAAAGCTGCTGTTCGTCTTTTTGGAAAGATAAAAGGAGATGAACAGGGGAAAAATATCATAGCTATCGATGAATCATTTGAACCTTATATTTATGTTATTTCTGATGACATTAAATTATGTAGAAGAGAAATTGAAGAATTAAATCCTGAAAAAATAGAGACTGTAACTAAGAAAAATTTTCAAGTTGAGTCCCAATTCCTAAAAGTTACTTTTAAACATCCTCAAGACGTTCCAAAATTAAGAGATACAATCAAACATCTTGATTCGGTAAAAGACATTCGTGAACATGATATTCCTTTTTATAGGAGATATTTAATAGATAATAATGTTTTTCCAATGTCAGAATTTGAAATTTCAGGAGAAATCTTAGAGTCCTATCCAAGTATAAACTCAAGTAAAGATTCTATGGAAATAATTAAAATGAGTTCCCCTCCAAAGATGATTGGTGGAGAATTTCCTGAATTAAGAATTTTGAGTTTTGATCTTGAAGTTTATAATCCTAAAGGAATGCCAAATGCTTCGAAAAATGAAATAATAATGATTGGTATTTCCAGTAACGTAGGTATAGAAAAGGTTATCTCTACAAAAGGTGAAGATTTAGATTACGTTGAAACAGTTGAAAATGAAAAAGAAATGATTGAAAAATTCGTAGCTATAGTTAAAGAAAATAATATTGATATCATCGTAGGATACAACTCTGATAACTTTGATTTCCCATACCTTAATGATAGAGCTAAGCTATTAGGCGTTGATTTAGACTTAGGAATGGATGGATCTAATCTAAAATTTATGAGAAGAGGATATACAAATGCAGCAACATTAAAAGGTCTTATTCACATTGATCTTTATTTGCTTATGAGAAGATACATCAGTTTAGATAGATATACCTTAGAAAGAGTTTACCAAGAGCTATTTGGTGAGGAAAAAGTTGATGTTCCTGGTGATAAGATTTGGCAGTACTGGGACAGCGACAGCGAAGACCTTGTTAAGCTATTTGAATACTCTTTAGATGATGTTGTATCTACTTTAAAAATAGCTGAAGAAACTTTACCTTTAAGTTTAGAACTTACACGTCTCATAGGTCAGCCTTTATTTGATTTAACACGTTTAGCTACTGGTCAACAAGCAGAATGGTATCTGGTAAGAAAAGCTTATGAATACAATGAGGTCGTTCCAAATAAACCAGGTGGAATGGAAGTTTCCTCGAGGAAAACCGAAAGTGCTGTTGGTGGATATGTTAAAGAACCAGAAATTGGTCTTCATGAAAATTTAGTTCAGTTTGATTTTAGAAGCCTGTATCCAAGCATTATCATCTCTAAAAATATTTCTCCCGATGTTTTACTTACAAATTCAGTCAATAATATAGCTAGAATTAACGAGGATGAGAATGATTTAACCGATGATGATTACTACATATCTCCAGAGTATGGGATTAAATTTGCAAAAAAACCCCAAGGATTTATTCCATCAGTGATTGGGAATGTTTTAGATGAACGATTGAAGATAAAAAAAAGAATGAAAGAAACTGATGATCCAACAGCAAAAAGAATTTTACATGTTCAACAAGATGCTTTAAAGAGACTTGCAAATACCATGTATGGAATTTATGGATTTTCACGATTTAGATGGTATTCCATGGAATGTGCACGATCTATCACAGCATGGGGAAGAGATTATATAAAAAATTCCATGAAAAAAGCTGAAGAATATGGTTTTTATGCAATTTATGCTGATACCGATGGTTTTTATGCTAAATATATTGCTTCGAAAGAATAATTAAACAAGTTATCAATATAACAATAGAATTGATAATCCATTTATTGAATTACTTTCAATTTAATTACGAAATTGTTTGGGAGATTAAAATTTGTCAAAAATCACATTTTCTGATATCAGTGTGAAAGTAATTAAATTAACATTTGTGCCTGTTGTCCATGCAGATGTTGTGGAAGATGTGCTGAAATTTGTTCCAGTGGTGCTTTAGCTATTCAAATGGCAAAAAATGAGTAAAAATTCTATTAAACGTGTTGAATCATTGATTGATTTGAAATTAGAATGAATCAATTCTGATAAACAAATAATAAATAAATAATAAATAAATTATCCATAATAAATAATAATAAATAAATTTTAAAAAAATTATTTATTCATCATTCTATTTTTCTAAAAAATATTCTTTAAGATGAAAATTATAAAAAGTTAATTTAATTAGTTTATTTGAAAAATCGAGGTTAGAAAATGAAAATAGATCAAGATAACGTGAAAAAATTCTTTTCCAAAGATAGGTATGCTGAAAGTACAGGAATCGTTATTAAATCAATAGCTAATGACTTTGTCGAATGTACTATGGAGATTAAAGATTTTCACAGAAATTCTGTCTTTGGTGTTCATGGAGGGGCTATTTTCACTCTGGCTGATTTCACATTTGCAGTACATGCTAACAGCGACAATTTAAGTGGAGCTGATGTAGGCAATACCGTTGCTCAATCATGTAGTATAAATTACCTCAAAAGTACAAGAGGAAATTGTCTCATTGCCAAATCAAAATGCATAAACAAAGGTAGGAATATGTCTGTTTATCAAGTTGAAATTAAAGATGATTTAAACCAGCTTATTGCAATAATGGTTGGTAATGGATTTACAATAGCTAATAAATAATTACAATTTAGCTGGAAAAAATTAAACACTAAACAGCTTGAAAAAAATTAAATACTAAAAAATTAGAGTTCAATGATGAATATGGATTAGGATTGATAAAATATAGATATTTGAAGCAAAAATTCAGAAAGTTCGCAGAAGTATATTAAGTATAAAGTTTAAAGATAACATGTAGGTGATAATATTGAAATTAATTAAAAACATTTTAATAGTTTTTTTATTATTGAGTGTTCTTGCTATAGGAACATTAACATTTACTGATACTGTGGAAGCAGCAAAATGGAAAAAATATGATTCTGGAAAATTTCAAAACGAGTATCCTATGGGTGGGGATAAAAAAATAGCTTCTTATCAATCTTACCTTAGAGGAAATAATGAAATATATGTCAATATCTATTCTTACTCGAAAAAAACAAATAAAAAAATATTACGTGCAAAAATTTCATTTTCAAAGAAAAACGGAATAATAAAAATAGTGGAAAAAAGCTATAATTCCAATGAAAAAAATAAATACCAGATTAAAACGAGTAAAAGTGTTAAAACTGTTTATAAAGCTATGATGAAGAATACTATTAAAGTTAGGTCAAACCCTCCAAATAAAGCTGCTTTTGATAATTATACTTTCAAATTAAATAACCAAACCGTGAAAATCTATTCTATTAAACTCGATAAAAATTATATAAACACTTACATTTACAAGAATGGAGAAGAGATAGCTAGTGCTTCTATTGAAAAAAATAATAATAAAGTTACAATAAAAAAATTTGATAAAAAAAGAAAGATTAGTAACAAAGAAACTTTAAAAACAACAAAAAGCATTGATTCTGTTTATAAAACATTTATTAATGATATTCTAAAAAAATATAATAGTAATTAAAAAAATAATAGCTAAAAAGCCATATAAAGCCAAACAAACAAACAAAATTAATTTTAAAAATAAATATTAATATTAAAAATATTTTACTTTCATAATAAATATTAAATAAAAAAAATTAATTAAAAAATATTAATTTATTGAAAGTATTTTATTTTTATTATTTATTTTGAATATACAGTAAAGATTAATATTATAAATATTAAATAAGATATTAATATGGTTTAAACATAAATCCAACATTATTTATCAATTAATAATATTTTTCAATCTGATTCCCCGCAAAATTCCATTGATTCTTGAAATCTATTTTTTAAAATTCATAACACAACTATTATAGAAAATCTTTTTTTAAAAAAATCTACAAAATGACAAAACGAAATATTTAAATATGTGGTTATATATACTATTTTTTATGTCAGATTGTAATTTAGAAAATGATTGTAGTGAGCAAGATGAAAAATCTTTGGATTTAAAAAAGTTAATAAATGAAATTCCCCCAGACAATAGTTTATATGATATGTCTGAAATTTTAAAAGCTGTTTCTGACCCGTTAAGATTGAAAATTATATACCTTCTTAAAAACGATGAATTATGTGGTTGTCATATTGATTCTGCTCTTGAAAAACCACAATCCACAATTTCTCATCATTTAACCGTTCTCAAAAAATCTAAATTGATTAATTGGAGAAAAAAAGGTAAATGGACATACTTTAGCTTAGCTAATTCTAAACTAATAGAACAAATTGAAAACGTGACTGGAGTAGAGAGAACAAACTTTTCAGAAGATTTATGTAGCTGTGAAACTGAAATAAAATTGGTAGAAAGCTTGGTTGGAGATGAAAATGGCTGTGCTTGTGGCAGTTTTAACGCCCCTGATCAATCTAAAATAGAAAATCCTAAAAAACCTAAAACAGAAATAACAGATTCATTACTGAAAACCTTGAAAAAAAAAAGTGAAAAATTAGGTGTTGTGAGTATTGGATATGCAAAGATACCTAAAGATATTTTTAACAACGATAATACGTTAGAGTATTCTAATGCCATTGTATTAACTTATCCTATAGGCAGGGAGATTGTTGATGAAATTCCTAGTGAAATAGCTCATGAACTTAATGATAATCTATATGAAAAGTTTGGAAATATTAGCTATGAACTTTCTGATATTTTAAGAAAAGAAGGATTTGCAAGCCAAGTTGCTCATCCAAAAGAAGCATTAACAGACCTTTCCAAATTAGGTCAAGAGGCAGGCTTAGGATATATTGGAAAAAGTGGATTATTAATCAGTCCAGAATTAGGACCAAGATTGAAAGTATCTGCAATCTTAACCACAGCAGAAAATTTGCCTTTTTCTGAAAAAAACTCCCATGAATGGATTAAAAGCTATTGTAAAAGATGTAGTAAATGTATTAAAAAATGTCCTGAAGATGCACTCAGTGAAAAAGAAGATAAATTAGCTAAAGCAGAACTTTTTGACGCGAAATGTATTGGCTGTAGTCTCGGATGTACTTATTGTATTGAGTCTTGTCCATTCTTTGAAAATGGATATAATTGGGTTAAGGAAAAACAAATGAAATTAGATGCCAAATTAAAAGAAAAAGGAAAATTATAAAAGATAAATTTGGATAATTCCTAATATAAGGATTCCTTTGCAATCTTTAATGCAAACTGTATTTCTATGTTTTCATTTCCTTTAAAAGAGTTTAAAATTTTATCTACTTCTTTGTTCATTATCTCTATTTGACCAATGGATCTAATAGCTTCCCATTGGATTTCAACAGTATTATTTTTATTATTATTCTTATTTTTATTATTATTATTCTTTTTATTATTATTGTTATTCTTATTAGAGTAGCTACTACCTTTACTACAATAATATTTATTTAATATATTAATAGCTAATTTCAAAGCATTTTCATTGTTTTTAAATCCGCTTAAAGCTCTTACAATTTTCCATTGGATAATTTTATCATTTTCATGAATTTGTGAAAAAGAAACCAAAGAGTTTAATGCTCTATGATCATTATATTTATGAGCTATAGCTCCAATTGCATCAATAGCTTGTTCTTTTACAAAATCATCATAGATTTCTTTCTCATCATCTAAAACCTTCATTAAATAAGGAGTAGCTGTCTTCCCAATTTTAGCTAAAGTTCGCCCTGCTAGATCTCTTGGAAGTGGAAAACTCTTTTTATTAAAGTATTTTTTCGGTAACTCTCTTTCCTGATTATCCCCAATTGTGCCAAGAATATTAATCAGATAAAGAACCGAATTTTCTTTGTGTTTTGCTAAACTTTCCGAAATAGCTATTCTAGTGTAAAGAGCTTTTTCAACAACGAATTGATTAACTAATGGTTTAATACTTTCAATATCGTTTTTATCACTTAAAATTTTTGCAGCTATTGTTCTTTTTTGAGGATTACTACTTTTTAGCATTAGAATCAGTTCTTTAGAAGACAGATTGATGAAGGGCTCTAAATCTTCATCATAAGTTTTTCCTCTTCTTTTTTGACCTTCTAATTTTTTATTAATAGAATCCCTCATAATCAACGTTCCTTAAAATTATGAAAATATTCACTGATAATAAAGATTATAACTATTGTATATTAAATTTTAATTCAAATAAACTTATATATTGAAAAAATTAGTTAATAATAAAAAAAATTATTAATTTTAAATTAGGACTGATTAGAAAAAATACCAATCATTCATTAAAAAACCTTGAAATGACTATTCATTTGATAGGTAGAAAACTATATACATAATAACATACAATATATAACTAAGGCAAAGAATAAAGAGTTATTATAATTTTATAATTTTCAATAAATAAATTTTCAGGTTAATATTAAATACATACTATAATTTGATGAATAAATTTTATTTTATAATAACTGGGTTGTTATTATGGTATCATTTAAACCAAAATCCAAGAATGATAAAAAAAAAGAAGAAAAATCAGACGATTGGTTTAATAATGAAAGTATTCTTGAAAATATTTCTAATGACAGCGATTGGAAAGTACGACTTTTTTTAGTGGAAAAAACAGATGATGAAAATATTCTAAGTAAAATAGCTATAGAAGATAGTGATCGTGATGTGCGAATAGCTGCTGTTAAAAAATTAAAGGATGAAAGTGTTCTAAACCATATAGCTAAAACCGATGATGACTGGAAAGTCCGTCTTGATGCAGTAAAAAAAATTAATGATGCAGATGCTCTTCGTGATATTGCTGAAAATAATAGTAACTGGAAAGTTCGCCGAGCTGCAGTATATAAGATAAATGATGAAAAAGTCCTGATTGGAATTGCTAAAAATAATAGTGATTCAAATGTACAGTGTGCTGCAGTAAAGAAAATAAAAGATGAACAAACCATTATAGACATAGCTAAACATCACTATGATACCGAAGCTCGCTTAGCTGCAGTTAAAAAGTTAGATGATGAAAATATTCTTGCTAATATTGTTAAAAACGATGATGATTTGACAGTCCGTATTACAGCAGTAGAAATGCTACAAAACGAAAAAATCCTCTACGAAATTGCTCAACGAGAGGAAAATTGGAAAATTCGTCTTGCAGCCGTAGAAAAGATAACAGATGAAAATTTTCTCGCTGAACTTGCCAAAAAAGATAAAGGCTGGAAAGTCTATATTTCAAAATCAAAAAAATAAATTTATCATAATTACTATAAAAAAAATAAATTTTTTTTCATTTTTTTTTTTTTTTTATTTAATTAATTTATTTTATTTATTTATTATTATTTATTATTTTATTTTTTTAGAAAAAAGTAAATTTT
>WRNS01000039.1 GCA_009776495.1 Methanobrevibacter sp.
GTCCTTTTTCATCAACTGCTATCATTCTATCAGCATCACCATCATGAGCTATTCCAATATCTGCTCCTACAGCTACCACAACTTTCATCAAATCCTTCAAGTTTTGCTCATTTGGTTCTGGATTCCTACCAGGGAAAAACCCATCTACTTGGCTGTTCAAACTAACTACTTCACAACCACTACGTCTAAATATAATTGGGGAAAGTTCACTTCCTGCTCCTGAAGCAGGGTCAACTACAACCTTTAAACCTGGTTTAATATCAACAATATTTAATAATTCATTTATATAACTCTCTTTGACATCTTCAATCAAATGAGTAGTTCCAATGTTTTCCCAACTAACATTGATAAACTCTTTAGAAAAATAAATTTTCTCTAATTCTTCTTCTTGAGATGGAGTATAGGCCATTCCGTTTTTATTCCAAACTTTAATTCCATTGTACTGAGAAGGATTATGGGAGGCCGTGATCATTATTCCTGCGTCTACACCGAGTTTAGCTACTGCATATCCAACAAGAGGAGTTGGAACCATTTTTAACTTAAACACATTACAACCCGATTCGAGTAATCCTGCACAAATTGCATTTTCAAGCATTTGATTGGTTGTTCTTGAATCATATCCAATAACAACATTACCTTTTCCACCTAAATAAGTAGCTAATGCTTTACCAACATTTAAAGCAAGTTCTGCTGTTATTTCTTCTTTAATTTTTCCTCTTATTCCAGATGTTCCAAAAAGTTTTTTATTTGCCCCAGAATCAACTTTTTTCTTATCATTAGTTGTCATTCAAGTCACCAACACTTAAAAGTCAAATTTTTTTACAATATAATTTTATCATTCATTTTATCTTAAATAATAAATAAATAATTTATTTTACCTAAATAGTAAATAAATAATTTATTTTTCATGATTTCTAGAAGTTTTAAAATGAAATTTTCTAGTTTTAATTAAATATTATCTTTTATTTTAATATTCAATTAATTGAAATAGTATTCTTATTATTTTTCCTAATTATCCAATTAATTCAATTTCATTAAGATTAAAATATAAATTATTGCTAAAAAGATTAAATTTTGTTTAAAAGATTAAAAAATTTTGTTTAAATTATTAAATTATTAAAAGATTAAATTATTAAATTATTGTTTAAAAGATTAAACTCGAATTTCTATGAATTATTTAAGCTCCGAACTTTTTTGAGTTATTCATCAAATCCATAAGAATATCCATCACGTCAGAGCCTTTTATTCTGCAAAGTCCACCTTTATGAGCTTCAATTTCATTAAACTGATTAACATCATCAATGCGAACTTCTGGACCATATATTATCATTGGCACAGGATCGGCAGTATGATCCATAGCAGAAATTGGGGTGGAGTGATCAGCTGTTAGAATTATATAGCAGTCTTCAAGATCTAATAATTTTTTAACAACGGTTTTATCAATTTTTTCTATAAAATTTAATTTATCCTGTAAATTTCCATCATGACCTGCTTCATCGGCACCATCTATATTTATCAAAAAGAAATTATGGTCGCTTTTGGTGACGTTTTCAACGATTGCATTGGTAATGTTGTCTAAGTTTGTGTCAACTCCACCAGTAGCTCCCTCAACCTCAATAACGTCCATCCCTGCAAAATTAGCTATTCCTTGTATAAGTCCAGTTTCAGCTATGCACATTGATTTAACATTATATTTATCATTCAATGATTCCACATCAGGAACAGCTCCAGCACCTCTTGGTATTATAATATTCGCTGGATGTTCATTGTTTTCAATTCGTTTAACATTTACTGGATGATCTTTTATCATTTCATAAGATTTTTTAACTAATTTATTCAATATATCCGCAGTTTTTTCAGCTTCTTTACTTCCATCAGTAGCTACGACCTTTTTAGGAGATTTGCCTTCTTTCTTTGGGTCTGCATCAGATACTTTATCTGACAATCCTTCTCCTCTTAAAACCAAAACTGCTCTGTGGCCTGTTGATTCTTTAAAAACTATTTTGATATCTTCATATCCTTCAATAGTCATTTTATTTAAGGATTTAATAATGTCTTCAGCACCTTCTCTTATTCTTCCAGCACGACGATCTATAATTATGTTATTTTCATCAGAAGTTGAAAAATTGCATCTAAAAGCTATATCTCCAGGTAGAACTGAAACTCCGACACCAGAGGCTTCAAAAGGACCTCTTCCTGTGTAAACTTTATATGGATTATAACCTAAGATAGAAATATGTGCTGTATCACTTCCTGGAATAATGCCAGGTTTAATGGAGTCCATCAATCCGTTAATTCCTTTTTCCGCCATTTTATCCATATTCGGAGTATTAGCTGCTTGTAATGGAGTTTTATTCTTAAGATCTTTTAAAGGACGATCTCCTAAGCCATCCATTATTAAAATTATTCCTTTCATGTCTATCACAATATTGTATTAATTTAAATAAAATTTTCTTTAGATTATTTTTTGTATAGATTCAAGATAAAGTATTAATAAATTTAGAATTAATTAAAAACAATTCTTAAGAATATATTGATAATTTTAACATATAAATTTTTAAATATTTAAAAAAATTTTTTTTTTAAAATATCGATATTTAATAATTAATAAAATAATAATAAAAAAAGTAAGAAAAGAAATGAAAAAAATTATTTTAGTGAATTGTGGAAATTATTCCAATAATAGCTCCTGTAATAGTAGCTAAAAGGTTCACATGCTCATTATTCAGAAAGTTTCTTCGCTCTAAAACAGCTCCAAGAATACTATCCATAAAACAACCAATGGTTCCTGAGATTATAGCTATTTTAAGTGAAAGAAAAGGATCAGACATTATTCCAAGGAGATATGCAGCTATTCCAATGATTCCTGCACCTATAATTCCAACTGCAGTTCCTAATGTTGAAATTGCCCCATCTGTTCCAGGTGCAACTTTTTTCATGGTTGTTATAAGTCTTGGTTCTTGAAGTATTCCTATTTCACTAGCCATAGTATCGGCAGTAGCTGTTGCAATAGAACCAATAAATCCTCCAACAAATGAGAGATAGTAACCACCAAAAGCGACTCCACCAAAGGCAGCCATTGCAAAGGCAACAACTCCATTTGAAATAACATTTTTAGCTGTTCTTTTCCCTTCATAGATGCCTAATTGTTTTTTATAAGATTTTTGATATTTTGTAACAAAAAGACTCAAAATTAAAAATAATAAAATTAAAAATAACCAGTTCACACCAGCAGAAAATATAATTATAACTCCCATGACTACCATTGAAAGAGAACCCCATAAATCAAGAGCTTTTCTGTGATAGGTCCAAGTTCCAACTAAAAGGAGCAAAATAACATAAACCCAATTTATTATCAATGTCTCTTCCATCTTATCATACCATAGCTATATTTAAAAAATAGCTTATATATATTTAACCTTTAAAATTTAAAAAAAAGTTGGATTGATGAAATTACTTTTAAAAAATAGATATTTCCAAATTAGATAGATTGATTTGTATTTTAATAATGAAAATCTTATTTTTTCTAAGTTTAAATCAATAATCTTTAAAAATCAAGATTATTTAAAGTTCATATGTTGTACAAAGTCATTAAAATAATAATCAAGATTATGGGGTATTTGTTTATCTAATAACTCTTTAAATAAAAAATAAATTGGTTAATTAAATAAAATTTCAAATGTTCATAAGAAAAAAGTTAAAAAAAAATATAAAAAAATTAAAATTTTTTTCCCTAAAAGTAAAAAAAATTTCTTTTTAAAATTTTTAACTAAAAGGAATTTAAAAGGAATTTAACTAAAAGGAATAAAAAATCCATTTTAAAAAAAAATCTATTTTTATTTAAAAATTAATTATTAATTAAAGGATTTTTTTTAAAATTAATATTAAAATTTAAATAAAAACAATAAACCTTATTTTATAAATGATAAATATCTGAGTTAATTATCTAAAACAGTACTTTTTATAATTTCCACTCGTTTAAGAGGATAAATCTTTTTAGCTTTATGATAAATTTCAGAAGCCATTCTTCCATTTACTGAGGTTTCAATTACATCTTCATAGCTTTTTTCACTAGCTATGCGTTCAACTAAATCTCTAATAGTTTCTCGCATGAATTTCTGTTGGGATGATTTAGATCTTCTTGTTGTAATAGCTAAAACATGTAATTTCATTTTATAATCGTCTTTTGTTTTAACAATGACATGAGAATCAATTCTACTGGTTCCTCTTCTAATCATGCTTCTAACATAATCAGTGGTTACTATATGTCCTGTAAACTTTGTATTAGCTATGTCTCCAGCTACATTATCAACTTCAAATTTTAACTTAATATATTGTTTGCTAAAATCACCAGTTAATTCTCTCATGGTTACTTCAACACCCCTACCTATTAAAAAATCAGGATCTCTTGAGGGAGTATTACCAATTTCTTTATCTCCAAAAGCTATTGGTGTTTTTATTGTGTACCAAGATTTTTCTTTCCATGTGTCACGTGTTCTTCTTTTTTTTGCCTTTGCCATAAATATAACTCCTTAATTAATTCTTTGATTTGTATGATTCGTATTATAAAACATAATTGAAAAAAAATAACAATATAAACTAATTTGATATTATGGATATCTAAATAATTGAACATATCTCAAATACCCAAACCAATAATAAGAAGGATATAATCAAATATAATTATTAATAATAGTCTATAAGATCATCCAATTATAAAATTGTAGATTTTATACTCACAAACGAAATTCTCCATTTGTAAGAATATAAAAAGTAATATACATTAAAATGAATAAAATCATAAATAGTATAACGTTTGTTTTGGACTCTATCCAAAATATATTGTAAAAATTGTATAAATTAAAGTTTTAAAATATTTAAAACCCGCCCATAAAGGTTAGGATAACTATTTAATTTATCCTATTTAAAGTTTTTCAAGAGAAATTGAAAATTAGAAAAAATAGCTATTTCCTTAAATTGAGGGTGGTGAAATTTTAAAATATATGAACTATTAATTTTTATTAAAAAATCAGGGACATAAATATAATAATAGTAATTTAAAGGATTTTAAACCATATGAAAAAATTATAAAGAGTATATGGGTTACAAATTTCATACAATTTTTTTTATATATAATAATAAAAAAAAAAAAAAAGTTTTGATGAAAAATATGAAAACTAAAAATAAATAGTGAAAAATATCAAAAGAGTATAAATGAAAACCTCCTTATTTTTAAAAATTATTTAATTTATATAATATTCATTGTATTAATAGGTAAATTTCATATAAAATACTTAAAATATAAATAATAAATAGTTTAACTTGTTTTAAATTAATTTTAATTATAATCTAATAAAAACAAAGAAAATAATAAATAAACTTAAAAAAACAAAAATTTTACAAAATAAAATAAAAAAAGTTATATAGTAGATCTTTTAATATGAATTAATATCTTTTATTTAACTAAACAAAAAATATTATAAAGAAAATGAAAAAAACAAAAGTTTTCAAAAGCAATCATTAGAAGAATTTTGAAGAGAAAATCATCGAAGAAGAATTAGAAGGAAAAGATGAGGATTGTTTTCAAAAAGTAGTAACCGTGAGAATAATGAGAAATAAAAGTTTTTAAAAGTAAAATAATAACAAAATATGGAATTAGCTACAACAAACAATTTAAAAGACAATAATTTAAGAAAAAAATATTAAATAGCTATAAAACTCAAAAAGGTGGGATAAATGCATTTTAAAATAGATAAACAAATTGGAAACCAAAGAATAAAAATAGAACATTTATCTAAAGAAGAAAAATTTCAAAAAGTTATTAAAATGGCAAGTACAACAGGAGTTGGTTGTAAGATTCCTGAGAAGGTTGAAGGAAAAATTGTGAAAAATAAAGCAAAAATTAAAGTCGCACCAAAAGGAATAATCATTGTTTCTCCACCAGAAAATGATAAAAGAATTCCATGGGATAAGATAGTCAGTGCAGAACGTTGGACTCACGACTCCTTAAAAATTAATTTAGTAAGTGATATTAAAGGTATTGATTCTCCTATTTTATATTTAACTAATTGTTATTCTGCAATATTTCTTGTGGATATTATTAATGATTCAGCTAAAGGCGAAGATGATGAAGGATGGAGTGTTTCAAGTAAAAGTAAAAATAATAAAAAATTCGTTGGATACTACTAATAAATAGTGATATTTGTCTTATTTATATTTTTTAGTAGTTATCTTCAAAAAAATTTTTATTTTTTCTTGAGTATTTTTTCACATTCTTTTAAAAATGTGTTTGCTTTTTCTATTGAATTTTCTGCTTTAAATTTGTTGAAGGTAATCAATATGTCATAATCTGCCTTATTCCTATTTTTTTCAAATTCAAAATAATATTTTCCTATCTTAATATTGAAATGTTTTGTTTTTATGTAGTGTTTGCTAAATTCACTCATAGCTCCTGAATGTGTTTTTGGATGGATATTGATACTTGATAATAATGCTTTGGCCCCATAAAATATAGTATAATATGATTCACTAACACATAGGTTATATCTTTCATTTTTCAATGCTATTTGAGCATTAATTAATCTTTCTTCTGCTTCTTTAAGGAGTAATTCTGCATTATCCAATTAAAATACCTTCTTTTTCTACATTAGCTATGAAATCACTATTTTGATTATATGTATAGTCCTCATTAGATAGTAATATGACGGATATATCTTCTTCTTCATTTAAATAAATGTCAAATGCTTTACTGTATATTTCTTCTTCAATTTTATATTTATCCTTAGCTATTACTAAAATATCTATGTCTGAATCTTTTTTATCTTCATTACGCGCAACCGAACCAAATAAAATGATTTTTTCAACTTCATGATGATTTAAAGATTTAGCAAAATCAATAGCTAATTGTTTCCTATCCTTCATTTTATCCTTTCCTTGTTAATATCTTAGTTTGTGATTATTATTATACCTTACTCAATAAATAACTAATATAAATTTGTTATTATTTTTATGTGTTGTAGATGTAACATAGCTCTATTATGGGTCATATGCCTAAATCATAGTTATATAAGCTTACTATGAGTAGTATAAAGAAATATACTTATTCTAATAATGCTCATCTTTTAGTTAATCTTTGATTTTTTCTAAAATAGTTTTATATATTGGGAAGTTAATATATATTTATACTAAGATAAATGTTTATCATATTGTTGTTTATATATTAAATTAGGGACAGTTTAGTATGTTTGAAAAGGAAAACTTGAATTCAGTAGCTATTCTTAATTTATTTCATATAATCCCAGTATACCTTCTCTCTTTTTCGTTGTTTTCATCTTCTGTTTTAATTTCTTCATTTCAAAGCTTTAAAAATAAGATGATACTGTTAAATGGGGGGGGGGGGAAGTT
>WRNS01000040.1 GCA_009776495.1 Methanobrevibacter sp.
AAAGATACAGTATCGATTTCATTTATTATAAATGCCTCTTTATGATTTTTATAGCTGATTAGAAGGCCTAAAACAGCACCAATAATAAATGCCAATAAATATGTTAGATAAATCCATTCATTCATAATATCCTCGTTATGAAAACGTTTAATTTCTTTTTTAGACTATTTTTATTTAATTTTTTTTTAATTCATCAATAAATATTTTTGAAATAATTTTCTTAAAGTATTCATTCAAAATACATTAAAGGGGTTTATATAAAACTGCAAATGATAATGCAATTATAAATAGAGTGATAATGAAAACAATCTTCTCTAAATTTTCACTAAAATTATTAAATTTTTTTCTAGATTGCAACAATAGTAAAGGAAACATAAGGATACCAAAGAGGGTAACTGGAGCAACCACATTTATTTGTAGCAGTACAGTTAGTACACTAGCTACTATAACTCCAAAAGCTACAAGTGATATCAAAACAATGAGGTCCTTTTCTTTATACATAATATCTCCTAAATTCTTTTTTAATTATTTATCTTAAACTAAAAGCATTACTAAAATAGAGCCTCCAATTCCAACAATAGCTATTGATATTTGACTCATAACAGAATGATTCGGATTAAGGATTGGAGTTGTAGCATTTATTATAGCAGTTAAAGCTGTGATTAACACCATACCAATCAAATACCATAAGAAAGATAAAGATCCGAAAAACACAGTTAAAAAGACCCATAAAAGACCATACCAAGCTATTGATTCTGAAAACATCATATATCCTCTTAAAACACCAAAATGTTCTGTTTCAAAACCAGAAATTATATCTTTTCCTTTNGTNATAGAAAATGGAGAATATGGTGATTTAGAAAGTATAAGAACGAAAAACAATAGTCCAGCTAAAGGTATTGAANATATTAAAGGTCCATGGACAGATTGATAAGTGATAATATCCCCAATATTCATAGTTCCTGTTTGAAGGAAAACAATAGCTAAAACTGCAAAAAGTGGCATTTCAGCTGCTGCTGAAAAAACTGCTCTTACACAACTCACTTTACCATAGGGAGAACCAGAAGAAGATCCAGCATTATGCTCAACAATCTTATAAATCGCGTATATTGCAAAAATCAAGAGCAATGATCCATAAGTAATTGGTCCTACAATAACTGCAGTTACCCATATAGCACAATAAATACAAGCAATAGCTATGTAAAATGGCATGGATGCTGTTTTTGGAAATGATGATTCTTTGAAAAAGAACTTCAAAGAATGTAGAAAGTGTTGTATTATAGGAGGACCTGGTCGAAGCTGTACTCTAGCCATGATCTTCCTATGAAGTCCTAAAAGTAAGCTTCCAAGTAAAAAAGCTATTGCAACATTTATAATGATATTAGCCATTAAATTCATAGTATCATCAAAAGATTATAACCATTTTCTTAAATAATTATTTTTATAAATTAATATCCAATAAATGGTTCTTCTTTTCGTTCCTCCTTTTCTTCTTTTTTTGGCTTTGCCATTGTTATTAAGCCTAATGAAAGGACAAATAATGGGATAAAAACAATAGCTATTCCATAAACTGCCCAATCGGGTTGTTCAAATAATAAAGCATCTATTAAAAAGATTGATGATATTATCATTATAAAATAGCTAGTTAACTTTAATCTATCCATTTTCACACCTTTACCATTATCATTTTTTTAAATTTTTAAACAAATTACTTTAATTTTATCAAATTACCTTAATAATTATTAATATGATTTCAATAGCTCTTATAATCACCATCAAAGAGCTTAAATGAATAATCAAAATAAATGGAGAACCTGGGGTTCGAAACATTTCAGCTTTAGTTGCAAAAAATGGAGCGGTGCCAGTTTCACCAGCTATACCAATTAAAAGCAATAATGCTCCAAATGTCATCATTGGAGCAGTAGTAGCTATTTTAGCTATTTCAAACAAACTTAAAGTTCCAGTTGATGCTAAAATTATAGCTGCCCCTCCAAACAATGGAAGTGAACAAATCATAGCTATTAATCCATAATTATAAGCTGCATCAAGAACATCAATTTGTTTAACTGCAGAAACTATTCCTAAATTGACTATTCCAATTAAAGTTGCAAATAAGGTGAAATTAAACAAATCTCCTGTAATCATTGCTCCAGCAGTAGCTAAACCACAAACTATAGCTAAAAATCTTCTTATTTTAAACTCTTCTAATCCAACCGAAACTTTATTATCATTTAAAGTTTTGAAACTTGCTTCGACTTGGGTTTCAGTCCGACTCATAGCAATTAATACTGTAAATATTAATACAACAACAAACATGAATAAGTGGAAAGGAGTTAAATATAGTACAATATCTCCTAAAGGAATCGTTCCGAGTAAATTTCCACCTAATGATGCAAGATCCATTTTTTTCCTCTTTACTTAATTTACTAGTGAATATTTTAATGATGATTGATAATGAGAAATTTTTAAAAATTTTATTTTTATATTTTTATAATTTTTCAACTTAAACTTTATTTTTTTAATGTAAAAATTTTTTCAACTTTGAAATAGTTTACCAATTACTCCCTCTTGTACTCTTCTCTCATTAAAGTTCCAATCAATCCAATCTTTGAGGCAACTTTTAATACTAATCCACAAGCAGCCATGAACAAGCTTAAAAGCCAAAATTCAGGTGCTAAAAAGAACAACACAAATCCGATTATCCATAAACACCAAGCTATACCTGAAATTCCACTAACTCCATCGATGATAGCTATTGGTAATCCTCTTGATTTTCTTGAAAGAATATATAATAATATACCTCCACCAGCTACAGCACCACCAGTAAAACCAGTTAAAAATGCACCAAAACCTAACATTACCAGTGCAATAAAATTTGGAGCTGTGGTCATGACTTCCATGTCTAAGGTTAAAGGAAGAGGAAATACAGAAGTTTTTACATTATTATCTCCATTTTTTGATTCAATCCTTCTCATCTCACGAGAAATTAGTATTTCGGATATTGCCAAAATTTCAGCTAATTCTACTACCAAACCAGGTAATATTAAAGCTTCAGCTAAGTCTGTTCCAACTGCCGCAACTATGATTAACATAGCTAAACCCACAATATCGGTTAAAATAAGAATATGAATATCTCTTCTTTCAATAGCTATTCCCATCAAACCTATGAAAGCTACTATAATTGCTGCATATATTGCAGGAATGAAAAATGAAGCAGTAATAGCTGGAACAAAATCTGGGACTAACATTATTATTCTCCTATACTAATTATACTCTTAAACTAATTATTCTCCTATAATAATTATACTCTTAAACTAATTATTCTCCTATAATAATTATACTCTTAAACTAATTATTCTCATACTCATTACTCTTTTATTTTCACTTAAAATTCTCTTTTCTTCTATTTATTGTAAAATTTAAAGCTAACCAAGAAGCTATTGTAAATGACATCATAAGTATAGATGATTCTAATATGGTATCAAATCCTCTTGTATAATAAAGAATTTCATCGATTAATCCTCCTGGAGAAGAATATATCGAAGTTCCAAAGTAAGGAGAGATTGATTTCACAAATAAAGCTTGTGGAGACATATAAGAATTAATCCATCCAATTGATTTAGAATTTTCAGGATACTGGGCTTTTGTAATTCCAGGTACTTTTAAAACTTCCCCTCCCCTATCATAAGGAGCAACAGCTAAGCCTTCTTCTACTTGTTGTTGAGGTATAGGCCTAGGATACAATTGATTTACATTTAAATCCATTGGAATTAAAAAACCAATGACAAGAAGTAATCCAAGAGCAACAGAAAATAATTTTGGAATTCTTTTAGGGCTAGCTAATTTATTCCAAAGGTTTCCAATTCCCTTCATACATCAGCCCCCATTTCTTCTAATCGGGTGATTGCTCTAAGTAATACAAGAGTAATAACAGCAGTAGCTGCTATGAAAGTCATGAGAGCTAAAGTATGGTTATAAATTAGAAATATTAAAGAAACTCCTATTGCAGCTATTTCAGTATTGAAAGTTCTAACAATAGGATCTTTAACACCAGGTCCAGCTACAGTAGCTAAACTACCTAAAACAGTCAATATACATCCTACATAAAAAAAGATTTCAACTTCAATCAATACTGTTATCCTCCTGTATGATTATGTTCTTTTTTCTAATTTCATTGATTTTTATTATAGATAATAAAAAAATAATTGTAGTAATTGGTCCAAACAGAGCAATAGCTAATGCTACATCTAAATATTTGAAAGAAACAACGGTTATGAAAAAACCCGCCTCCAATATAGTAAGCATGATAACTTTATCTAAAGGTTTAATCAGAAATATTATTCCCAAAGCACCTATAAACATTAAAATTATAGAAAGTGTTGTTATATTAACAAAATCTAAAGGATTCATTCAATATCACCATTAATTCATTAATCCAAGACAATTTCATTATCCAATCTATTTAGTGTATAAGCTATAGCATTGGAACCTATAGTAGAAGTGATGAAAAATACAGCAGCTATTACAAGACCAAAAGGAGTATTAACTGTTAATGCTATGAGTGCTGAAACTCCAAAGTCAACAACATTTATATATAACATTTTTTCAGCTTTGTTTCTAGTTAAAAGAGTTCTTATGGCCATTATTATAACAATTATAATAATAATTTCTTCTAGCATTCTACCATTCCAATAAAAATATCTCTAATCTTTACAAACTACTTTTCCAATAGTATAACGTAGCGAATAATCTAATAATAATCTAATAATAATCTTAATAATAATAATAATCTAAATAATAATAATAATAATAATAATCTAAATAATAATGATTAATTTAATTTTGTATATCTACCCATCCTTTTAGCTATATTCCCAATTAATTTTGAAGATGTTTTATGATGAATACCTTGAATTGTAGTTATAGCTATTACCATCCCTACAATAAACATTTCTGGTGTAAAACCTAAATGTGAAAAACATACTACAATTATAGTCATGGTTAATGCACCAGTTGTTCCAGCAAATCCAGGATCCGCACAAAGTCTATTACCAATAAATACAAATAAAGCAGCTATTAATCCTCCTTCTAAACCAATTAACATTACACCAATTGAGGCGAGTAATGTGCCTGCAGATGCATCTGGAGAACAAAGTATATTTCCTTGGAAGAACCCTCCAGCTAAATCTCCTCCCCTATTTTTAATGGAACGACCTACAATATCTGCACCTTGAACACCAGGAACTTCGGGTAAGCCCATTAATGTATCGATAATAACAAAATTTAACCATGCAATAATGGCCGCAATAGCTACCCCTAATAACTCATTCATTTTCTTCCTCCAAAAGTACAGGGGGATTTGGAAATACATAATTAAATAAATATTTTACAACTAATGGAGAAATAATACCTATTATCATAGCTAAAACCATTCCATCATATATCCAAAGAAATTTTATGGAAAAACAAATTGCCAAAAGTCCAATAGCTATTATTGGAGTTGGAAATAATGCACTATTTGTCCAAGAGAATCTTCTTGGTTTTTCAGGCAAAACAGGCATCTTAATTCCAATAGCTATTATTATTGAAGTAACAATAGCTATTAAATAATTTAATAGAAAAGTTTCACTAAGAATAATAATCATGATAAAAGGTAGAACTACAATATATATAAATTTTGTTACTTAAAGCTAAAATTTTCTTAATTAATTCAAATATATTAACACAAAACAGCTTAATATTATAAAAGCTAAAATTTAGAAATTGATTTAATATTAAGCAAAGATTAAGAAGAATCATCAAAGAATCAAGAAAATATTTAATTAAAAACATGAAAAAATGTATTATTATTATTTATTTTTTTATTAAACGCTTTAAAACTCATAATAATTAATATTCGCTTAATTTCACTGTAACAAATTAAGTTTTTTTGCAAATGTCTTTAGTGTGGATCCTTTCAATACAACAGAGATGATTGTTACAAAGAAAACTACATTAAATATCACTGGAGCTTCAGGAATGCCTGCTACTAATGGAAAAGTTGCAAAAACAATAGGTACTGCTCCTTTAATTCCAGTCCAAGATATGAAAATCTTATTTTCAAGTTTGATCTTGAAAGGTATTAATGAAGTAAAAACAGCTATTGGTCTTGCAATAATAAACATCAACGCTATTGCAAAACTTATTTCTGCTGTTTGAAGTAAATGTTGAGGAAATACAAAAAGTCCAAGAACAATGAACATNGTGATTTGNGTTAACCANCCCATTCCATCAAAGAAACTTATTTGTGATTTCTTATATGGAATTTTACTGTTGCCAATAAGAAGTGCAGAAATATATACTGCTAAAAAACCATTGCCTCCAATTAATTCTGCACAAGAAAAGGATAATACTGCAATAGCTATTAACAGTACAGGATATAATCCTTTAATATCCAAATTTATTTTTTCAATTAATTTTGAAAAGAGTTTTCCAAAAAGATAACCAATTATCAATCCAAATACAAGTGATTGGGCAAATATAAGAATTATATTCCCTATTGAAGTCGTTGGATTAATCATTAAAAACAAAAAAGAAGTTGTTAAAATATACGCCATAGGATCATTTGTTGCACTTTCTAACTCAAGAACTTCAGCCAAATTATCCTTTAATCTAATCTCATCCGATTTAAATATTGAAAAAACAGCTGCAGCATCAGTTGAAGAAGCTATTGATCCTATTAAAAGAGATAATATTAAATCAACACCGAATACGAAGTGAATTAAAAATCCTGTAACAAAAGCAGTTATTAAAACACCGAATGTTGATAGTGAAATTCCCATCGATGCTATTGGCTTCATTTTTTTGACATCTGTATCTAATCCCCCTGAAAACATGATTATAATCAATGCAAATATACTTATATTTTGTATCAGGATATAATTCTGAATTGATGGTTCAAAAACAGATGTTAAATCTAAAAAAAGACCTATTAATAAAAAAAGAATTAATGTTGGAATATTCAGGAGAGATGTGACCTTACTAAAAATTACACTTAAAAAAAGTAAAAACCCTACTCCCAATAAAATATATTCAATTCCAATCATTTCAGTACCATTGTTATATTATAAGAACTTAATTAAAAATATTTTTGAAATCTTAATAAAAATATTATATTTAACTTTATAAAAACATATTCATGAAAACTTGAAAAAAAATATTATATTTAACTTTATAAAAACATATTCATGAAAACTTGAAAAAAAATATTATATTTTATTTAAAATACAAAGATATAAATGTTTATTTTATACAAATATCATGGTAAAAACAATATATTTCAAATAATCATTAAAA
>WRNS01000041.1 GCA_009776495.1 Methanobrevibacter sp.
TATAAAATACATTTAAATTTAAAAAAATAATATTATTTAATTATAAAATATAATTTAATTTAAAAAGTATATTTAAGTTATTAATAATATATTTAATTTAAAAAGTATTTATAATTAGAAAAAATTTCAAAATTTAGTAATTTTTAATGA
This sequence comes from Methanobrevibacter sp., assembly GCA_009776495.1. Classification (GTDB taxonomy): domain Archaea; phylum Methanobacteriota; class Methanobacteria; order Methanobacteriales; family Methanobacteriaceae; genus Methanorudis. Next base: position 151 of record WRNS01000041.1, read on the forward strand.
AATAAAATCTAGTAAACTAGATTATGTAAACTTTGTTTTTATAACTTATATACTTTGTGAATTTTATTAATTGTAATTTCAATAGTTTTTATTTAAAAATTATCTAAATCATTTTTTCAATGATAAAAATAGAAATATTAAAATTAAAATTTAAAATAATTAACACTTAAAAAAAAAATTAAAATTAAAATTTAAAATAATTAACACTTAAAAAAAAAATTAAAATTAAAATTTAAAATAATTAACACTTAAAAGAAAAATTAAAATGGAAAATTATGAAACTTATATACAAAAAGCCATCAAAGGAAACAATGATAGCCATGGGGAAAGTAGCTGAGAATCCACAGCTATTAGAAAAGGAAAATAGTTATTTAAGTTATGCTGAAAGTAAAATTATATCTAAAACAAAACATATCCATGGGAAAGTTGTGAATAGTGGAAATGCAGCTATTTTAGTAGCTATGAATGCTATTAAAGGACCAATATTAATTCCAGATCAAGGAGCTTGGCATGGATTTAAGCAAATAGCTAAATTTTTAAATAAAGAAATTATCATTTTCAAAACAGATTTAGGTTTAATCACTATAAAAAATTTAGATGATGTGTTAACCCAAAATAAACACATAGCATCAAATGATAACGATGTAGCTATATTTTTAACAAGTTTTGCAGCTTACAGTGCAGAACAACCAATAGCTGAAATATCTAATTGGTGTAGGAACAACGGTGTGCTGCTTGTTGAAGATGCTTCTGGAGCTATAACAGACCCTAAAGAAAAATTAGCAAATGGAATTTACTCTGATATTATTGTTTGTTCCACTAATTCTCCAAAAGTTGTAAATGTTGGAGATGGAGGATTTATAACTACAAATAGAAAGGACATCTTTGAGGATTCTAGACTCTTACTAAATATTTGTAAATCAAACAATATTACAAATAAAGGAATATCCACAGAGTTGGATTTTTCACAAGATAATTTAAAAAAAACCATTGAAGCTACTACATACATTAAAAACAATCTTGATAATGTTATCCATCAAAATAAAAGAGGAACTAATATTCTATTGAAAAGTAAAAATCCACACATTTTAGCTAAAAATTTAAAAACTAGGCTTAATGTTGAAGGAAAATCAATGATAACATTATGTCCAAATTATAACAGAATAAAACAAAAAGCGATAGCTATTGAAATTAAGAATTTAGCTACAGAATCATTGATAAAGGAAAATTTAGATGAAATTATTGAAATTGTTAAAAGATATCAATCTTATTATTAATATTTTAGAATTTTTTAAAATCAAATAAAAAATCAAAGATTTTATCATATTTTTCCAGTATTTTTCTTGTTCAATGTACCTTCAAGATTAATAATCAGACATTTAACTAATGACTTACAAACTGGCCGATGAAGTATTCCCTTTGGAATTATGATCATATCCCCTTGAAACATCGAAACTATACCATCTTCTAGTTCCATGTCAAAGGTACCTTCTATCACATAAAATAACTCGTCGGAATCTTCATGAACATGAAAATCTAATGTGCGATTTTCAACTTGTACAACATTTAGAATATGATAGTTTAATTTGCCAATTTCAGTATATTGAAACAATTTAGAAACCTTTTCCACAGTTTTTTCCAAATTCACCTTTTCTATCATAAACTAGCTCTCCTATTCTTATTTAATTTGATCAAATCCACTTATTTAACACAGTATCAATTGAATGAAAATAGATTATAAAAAAAAATTATAGTAAAAATTATTGAAAAAAATTATAATAAAAATTATAGAAAAAATTATAATAACAATTTTACAATTCTACAATTAATTCTGTAATTCTATCGATTAATATGTCTTCAATACTCATAAGATCCTGTTCTTTCTTTGAGATATTGTATATATCTTTTAAATCATGAGTTGAGTTTATAACATTATCATCTCTAAGAAAGATATTATTTAAATCATCTATAAAATTATCTGGACAATTAATAAAAACAGCAACTATATTCATTTTACCAATTTTAAGTCCAAGAATATCAAGAGCCTTAGATATTTGTCTTTGAGCTGATAACCTAACACAAATCTCTATACCTAAATCATTAGCAATATTTTCTCCTCTTTTGAAAGCATTAATACTGTGAACAACTCCATGTAAAAGATGATTTTTTCCAGCTATTGCACTTGCATCCATTAGTTGAATAATACATCCTTCACAACCATGGCTTATAGAATTAACTTTTTCCAATGTTTCTTGAATGTTAACAATTTTTGTTTTAAACCCAGCTATTTTTATATTTTCTTCAATTTTTAAAAGACTTAAAAAGTTTGAATCTATAATCTTTGTCAAAATATCACTTATCTCGTATTAATCGATTTATTAAGATAGGTTATTTATAATTATAAATATATTATTATAATAAATTTTTCTTTAAAATCATGGAAAAATATTTTTGTTTTTATCCTCAAATTATAATTTTTCTCTCTAAAATCATATTATATATAAATATATGAATAACAATAATAATAATAACTAATATTATAAATATTTATGATTAGTAATTCAGAATAAAGGTTGTGAGAATTAATGGAAATAATAGTAGCCAAGTTTGGTGGAACTTCTATTGGAAATGGGGAAAAAATTAGGAAAGCCGCTCAATCAGTTGTGAATGAACATATGAAAGGTAATAAAGTTGTTGTAGTAGTGTCTGCAATTAACAAAACAACTGATGATCTTATAAAGATAATTGAAGATTCTTCCAAGTCAAATATCGCAGATAAACAAATGGCAGAAATATTATCCATGGGTGAAATGACAAGTGTAAGAGTATTTTCATCAGTCATTGAATCATTAGGAGTTAAATCAGAATATATCGATCCTTTTAATGAAAAATGGCCTATCATAACAGACAATAACCTTTTAGAAGCTAAAATAGACTTTGAAGCCTCAGAGTTAAAGTCTAAAGAATTAATGAAAATATTAGACCAAGGGATTATCCCAGTAATGTGTGGATTTTTAGGTAAAGATAATAATGGAGTAATTACGACATTAGGACGAGGTGGAAGTGATATTACTGCTTTCCTCTTAGGACATTGCCTAAGTGCTGATGAAGTGATAATAGTTACTGATGTAAAAGGAGTAATGTCTACTGATCCTAACAAAATTGAAGATGCTCAAAAGTTAGATAAAATTTCGGTTGAAGAAATGGTAGATTTAGCTACTCATGGAGCTGAAGTACTGCATCCTCATGCTTTAAAGTATAAAAATCCCGCCATAAACGCCAAAATAATTAGCTACGAAAATGGTGATTTATCAAACCCTGGAACCAAAATCATAGGCCCTCATGAAGGTGAAATGATGAAAACTTCAATGTTATATCCAGACCCCATTTCAGTTTTAGCTATAGTTGGGGAAAATATGCTTAAAAAAACTGGATTACTATCCGATTTAACAGGAATTCTTGCAAAAAATAATATTAATATATTTGGTATTTCTGCAGGGCAAAATTCTATCACAATATTTGTTAATAAAAAAAATGCTTTAGAAGCACATAAATTGTTACATGATTTAGTGATAAATAATGATGTTTTAAGTTCTCTCTCATTAGGGAGGGTAATAGCTATGTTAACATTATCAAGTCCTGAATTTATTGAAACCCCAGGAATCATCTCTGATATTACCGATCCACTTAGAAAAAATAACATAAATATTGTTGAAATATCGTCTTCACAAACAGCAGTTGTAGTTTTTGTTGATTGGAAAGATGGTAAAAAAGCGTTTGAACTTGTAAAGAATGTTTTATAAAAATTAATCGATTTTTAAATCTTAAAAAAAAAAAATAAAATTTTAATAAATAAAAAAAATTTTATGATAATAAATAAATAATAAATTTATCAAAATATTTTTAGAGGGAAAAATATGAATTTAGAAGGAACAATTGTAGCTATGATTACACCTTTCACGTCAGATGATAAAATAGATGAAGAAGGATATAGATCTAATATTAACTTCCTTATTGAAAACGGTGTTGATGGATTATTAGCTGCAGGAACAACTGGCGAGTCAGCGACAATTACTCATGAAGAACAAAGGCGATTGATTGAGATACTGGTGGAAGAAACCGACGGTAGAGTAGCTACGATTGCTGGTGCTGGAAGTAATTCGACAAAAGAAGCATTGGGATTAGTTCAGTTTGCAGAAGATACTGGAGCAGACTTTGCTTTGGTTATCACTCCATATTATAATAAACCTCAGCCTCATGGACTTATAGAACATTATAAAACTATGAATGATAATACTGATATTCCTATAATTATTTATAATGTTCCTTCACGTACAGGAACAGATATTGATGTGGAAACAATAGCTTCTGTAGCAAAAATGGATAACATAGTATCTATTAAAGAAGCTAATCCTGATTTAGATAAAGTTTCTAAACTTCATAAAAGATTAATCAATGATGATTTAGAAGATTGTTTTTCTATTCTTTCAGGAAATGATGATTTAACAGTGCCTATGATGTCCTTAGGAGCTAAAGGAGTCATTAGTGTACTTGCAAATGTAGATCCTTTAAGAATGAGTAGTATGGTTAATAATTGCTTAGATGGAAGCTATAGTAAAGCTATGGATTTACACTATGAATTATATGATCTTATGAAAATACTATTCATAGAAAGTAATCCAGCCCCTGCAAAAGAAGCTTTGAATATATTAAACAGACCAGCAGGTCATTTAAGATTACCTCTCGCTCCTTTAAAAAAGGAGAATAAAGAAGCTTTAAATAAAATTTTAAAAGAATTAAAATTGACTAATCAAAAATAAGTTCTAAAAAATTATTTTTTAAAAATTTACATTTTAAAATTATAAATTTAAAAAGAAATTGACTAAAAAAAATTTGATTAAAAAATTATATATTTAAAAAGAAATTGACTAAAAAAAATTTGATTAAAAAATTAAAATTATTTAATTAAAATATAATAATTATAATATAATATTATAATAATAAAAAATTAATAAAGGAGTTTTATTAATGATAAAAGTAGCTATAACCGGAGCCGCAGGGAGAATGGGTTCTGGAATAATTAAAAAAATTCAAGAACTAAATGATATAGAAGTAGTAGCTGCAATTGAAATGCCTAACACTCCTCTTGAAGAAAAAGATATTGGCGAAGTTATAGGTATTGGAAATATTGGGGTAAAAACTCATGGAAGTCAAAATCTTGAAAATATTCTCAAATCAGCTAATCCAGATGTTTTAGTAGACTTTACCATAGCTAATGCTGCTTTCGAAACTGTGAAAACAGCTACTAAATTAGGAATTAATCTTGTAGTGGGAACAACAGGATTCAGTGAGGAACAATTGAAAAAAATTACAAATATGGTTACAGAATCAAACATTAAAGCTGTTATCTCTTCTAACATGGCAATAGGTGTTAATGTTTTCTTTAAAATTTTAAAAGATTTAACTCCAATATTAAATGACTTTGATATAGAAATTATAGAATCTCATCATAATAAAAAGAAAGATGCCCCTTCAGGAACAGCTAAAACTGCATTTGAAGTAATAGCTAAAGAGTTAAATAGAAACACCAAAGAAGTGGCTGTATTTGGTAGAGAAGGAATAGTTGGTGAGAGAACTAAAGAAGAAATCGGTTTACACGCAATTCGTGGTGGAGATATTGTGGGAGAACATACTGTAATGTATGTAGGTGAAGGAGAAAGATTAGAAATAAACCACAGAGCTCATACCCGTGAAGTCTTTATAGCTGGAGTTATAAGATCATTAAGGTTTATTAATGATGCAAAGCCTGGGAAAGTTAGCGATATGGGAGATGTTTTAGGAATTTCTTAATATTAAAAAGATTAATATTATTTTTAATTATTAATGTAAGATAAAATTTAATTAATATTAGTTTTGATAATGTTTTAATAATTTGGCATGATAAATTTCATAATTTCGGTGTGATAAATTTCATATTTGGCATGATAAATTTCATAATTTAGGTGTGATAAAATGATAAATGTAGGAGTACTCGGTGCAACTGGAATGGTAGGACAAAGATTTATTCAACTGTTAGACAAACATCCTGATTTTGAAATAGCTGCTTTAACAGCTTCATCAAGATCAGCAGGTAAAAGATATGAGGATGCTACAACATGGTATCTCAATGATTCAATGCCTGAGTCCGTGAAGGATATTGTTGTTAATGATACAAATCCAAATGATGTATCTAATGATGTTGAACTTTTATTTTCATCATTGCCTACAAAGACTGCAGCTATTGTAGAACCAAAATTTGCAGAATCATATTACGTAGCTTCTAATGCAAGTGCAATGCGTACAGAAAAAGACGTGCCTCTTGTAATTCCAGAAGTAAATCCAGAATTTCTTGATTTAATAGATATTCAGCAAAAAAATAGGGGCTGGGATGGATTCATTGTAACTAATCCCAATTGTTCAACAATAGCTTTAACATTAACATTGAAACCAATTTATGATAATTTTAAAATAAACAAGATGTATGTGTCAACTATGCAAGCAGTATCAGGTGCTGGTTATAATGGTGTTCCATCAATGGCTATTGTGGACAATTTAGTGCCGTTCATTGGAGAAGAAGAAGATAAAATAGAGACAGAAACTTTACATCTTCTAGGAAACCTCAATGGAAACGAAGTTGAAGAAGCTAACTTTAAAATAAGCGCTTCTTGTCATAGAGTGGGTATTGTTGATGGGCATACCGAAGCTGTTTTTATTGAATTTGACGACACTTATGATATTAATGAAATTAAAAATAAAATGTCCTCTTTTAAAAGTGTTCCTCAAGAATTGAACCTTCATTCTGCTCCAAAAAATCCTGTGATTGTCAAAGAGGAAGATGATAGACCTCAACCTCGAATGGATAGAAATGCGAATAATGGTATGAGTGTGACAGTTGGAAGAGTTAGAAAAGATCCAATATTTGAAAATAATATTAAATATGTTTTAGTAGGGCATAATACTATTAGGGGAGCTGCTGGAGCTTCAATTCTTAATGCAGAACTTATAAACAAAAAAATTCTTTAATCCTAATAGAATTTTATTGATTCAAATTAATTCAATGGAAATGTGAAAATCTAATGAAATATGCTTCAAAAAATTATTTATTTTTTTAAAAAAAATTAATTT
>WRNS01000042.1 GCA_009776495.1 Methanobrevibacter sp.
TAATAAAATAAAAAATAAAATAATAAAAATTCATTAATTAATTATTAAAATAAAAAATAAAAATAAAATAATAAAAAATTCATTAATTAATTATTAAAATAAAAAATAAAAATATTTTTTTAAAAAAAAGAAAAAACATAAAGAAAACTATGAAACAAAATAAAAAAAAGAATCAATCAACTAATCGATTATATTAAAAAAAGAAAAAAATAGAAAGCTTTAAAATAAATTAAAGCTTTATTTTGTATAATTTTATAATTTAAATACTTCTTCGCCCCAGTCTTCATTGAGTATCATACCAGTACACATGTAGATACCTAAAAGTCCTGCTATGACTCCAATGATTCCACCGAGTGTAAGGAATATAGCTATTGCTGAAACATAGAAAATTCCTAATGTAAAGAATAGTAAGAAAACTAGTAAAAGAAGAATTTTCAATGTAAGTAAACTTTTCAATGTGTCTACAAACAATAACAAAGAATAGAGTGCGAATAAAAGTAAGTAAACTCCTAATCCAACAACTAAATCACCTGTAACAGGTCCTAACGTTGGTAAAAGTAAAATTAAAACTAATGATAGCCAAAAGAGTCCAAATGATACGAACACTGTTCCAGCAAATGTATTTCCAAGTTTTAATTCAAATAATCCTGCAAAAATCTCTGCAAAACCACCTAAAACGATAGCTACTGCTATAATAACAATTGAAAGATCAATTACTCCCAAGTTAGCTAAACTAAGCAATGTTGTTGTTACACCAAATCCAAACAATCCTAAAGCTGTTGGATTTGCAACTTTTGTTTCCATTTTTTCACCTATTAAAAAATATAGTTTTTATAAATCTTATTTAAATTCTTATTTGAATTCATCAAAGGTTTGATTAAATATAAACCTAATTAACTCAAAACATCAAATAAAATAAAAATTAAGTTAACCTTATGCTCTATTTAATTAGATAAGTTAATAGAAATATCTAAATCCTAAATAAAAATATTAAATCTTTAGCTATTAATTATAATTCTATTTCTTCTGATGAATAAACAGAAATTTCTAAATCTTTAGCTAAGAATTCTCCAATATCTTCTCCAAATTTTATAAAGTGATCTTGTTGCACGTGAGCTTGTAAAAATTCTTTTCCTTCCCATTTTTCAACAAAAAGAAGATTATTTTTACTATCAATAGGATCATATAAATTATACTCGATACAACCATCTTCAGCGCGTGTAGCCTTAATTATTGAATCTGTTTTGCTAATAATTTTATCCTTCATACCATCTTTAGAAGTTATTTTAGCTAATACTATAATCATGTTTATCCTCTCAAAATTATTTTATATCTAAACTTATTCGATGTTTTTTTCTCACCTAATATTAAAATCCAGAAAATTATTTATTGGCTAATAATTAGAATCTTGAAGATGAGTGTTCAATAAATAAGTCTTCTAGAAAATAATATTAGCAATGTATTTCATTTGAGCAAATAGTTAGAAAATACACTTAATCAGGATTTATATAGGAATTTATTCAACAAATTTATCTGATCCAATTCCTGTGATTCTAAGTCCACCAAAGTGAGATTTGTGTTTGATGTTTAAACCTATGAGCAAAGGAGTAATTTTTTCAACCATTCTTGCTCTTTCTAAAGGTCCACAGTCAAGACATCTGACTCCTGGTATTTTAGCTATTAATTCCATAGCTGTTTTTTTAGCTTCAGCGTCATCTCCAGAAACTAAACAATCACAGTCAATATCTTCCTCAAAGTTCATTAGATGTGAGTTACTGATGTTGTTGAATGCAGAAACAACTTTAACGCCAGTACCTTTTAATATTTCCGCTGTTCGCTCAGCAGCAGATCCTTGGCACAAGTCAACATATCTCATTGGAGGTCCACCAACTAATGTATCTAAAGGTACGGTTGCATCAATGAGAATTTTATCACCAACAAAATCTTTAACAGACTTTAGAGTTCCCATTTGAGCTGCCAATGGAACGGTTAATATTAAAATTTCGCCTTTATCAGCTGCATCTTCATTTGCCATTCCAGATAAATTTGGAATATCATCTTTTTTCAAAAGTTCTTTGACTTTTTCAACAGCTGCTTCAGCTTTATCAGCTGCTCTTGAACCAATAATTACTTCTACGCCTTGTTGGACGAGACGGACTACAATTCCTAGTCCTTGATCTCCAGTTCCACCAAGTACTGACACTATCATTTAACCACCTGTTTTTAAAAAAATAAAAAAAAAGAATGTATAGATAGTTATCTATAAATTCTCATCTATAATAACAACTGGTTTAATTAAGTCTCGTGGTTTATCTTTCATTAATAGAAGGGCTTCTTCAATTTTTTCAAATCCATGGAAAACATGAGTTGCCATTAGTCCAGGGTCCATACGACCATATTTAACTATATCTGCAAGATTTTCCATTCTTACTCTTCCACCAGGACAAAGTCCAGTTGCAAAGTCTTTATCAGCCATTCCGAATCCCCATCCTACACGAGGAATTGGTAATGTGTCTCCTTCACCAAAGTAGTTAATATTTGAAATAACAGATCCTGCTCGTGCAGTATTGACAGCATCAATTAAAATATTAGAGTTACCACCAGCTACGATTACTGCATCTACGCCTTCACCATCAGTAGCTTCTACAATCTGATCAGCGGTGTTTCCATCTTTATAAGATATAATATCTGTTGCTCCATATTTTTTAGCTACATCAACACAGTTAGGACGTGTACCTACTGCAAATATTCTTCCAGCTCCTTGTAATTGAGCACCAGCTACAGCAGATAAACCAACAGGTCCAATACCTAAAACAGCTACAGAACCACCCATAGGGATTTTAGCGTTTTCTGCACCCATAAATCCAGTTGTTAACATATCTGGAATCATAACTGCTGCTTCAAGTGGTATTTCTTCAGGTAAATGAGCAAGGTTCCAGTCAGCTACATTTACATGGAAGTATTCTCCGAAAACTCCATCTTTAAAGTTTGAAAATTTCCATCCTGAAAGAGGTCCTCCTGTTTGAGATGAAAATCCTCTTTGTACAGCATCAGAGTACCAATCTGGAGTAATTGCTGGAACAATTACTTTATCACCAGGCTTAAAGTCTTTGACTTCACTACCTACTTCTGCAATAACTCCTAATGCTTCGTGTCCTAAAATCATATCGGTTCTTTCACCAATAGCTCCTGCCCATACAGTGTGTATGTCAGAAGTACATGGTGCTAAGGCTATAGGTTTTACCAGTGCATCATATGGACCATAATCTGGTTTATCTTTTTCTACCCATCCGACTTCACCAATTTTTTTCATTGCGAATCCTTTCATATTTATTCCTCCGAAAGTATTAAGTTAGACATATAATCTGATTTTATATGTAATAACTACATATTAAAAATTGTTTTATTTAGTATTTAAATTTTTATATTTGAGTTTATATTATTTTAGTCATATTACACTTTGTAGAAATATTCATTTATTATTATTAAAATATTAAAAAGATAATAATATTATATTAACTATTCGATATAAAATAATATTTTTAACATTTATGAAAGCTATTAAAAAAGAATTTTTTTATAAAAAAAGAATTTATATTAATATTTATAGACATTTAGATAGTATTATTCTTTTAAATATGTAATTATTCTATAATCCCTTTTTATATATTCAACAATTCATTTTTATAGCTTAGCAAATATTTAAAAAAAATTGGGTTTTTTTCTCACATACACTACTCTTTTTGATTATCATTCATGAAGTGATTATGAGTATAAATAAAGTATTACTATCTTAACTAATCTTAAACATATGTCAAATAATTATTAAAAAAACATTATTTTTACTATAATTTTTTTTAAAAGTTGAGAATTAATAGCTGGAAATGATGAATTGATATATAAAAAAACATTCTAAAATTTAAACTTGAAATAATTTTTGTAAAAAAAAAATTAAAAAAAAATTTAAAATTAATAAAATTTATGAATGGATTAGAATTATAAAAAAAAAGAAAAATTTTTTTATCTGTATTGAATTTTTTAAAGAGTGTAGTATTGAGGAATTTAAAAATAAAAAGAATATATGAGAGATTGAGATTATCAAAATATAATTTATCCAATATATCTTAAATCATCTTCTCCAGAGCCCATATTCCTATTGAGAATTTCTTGTTCCATTTGATGAGCCTTTGAAATCATTTTACGTGTTTCTTCAGCTCTTTCATCAAGTTTATCAGTATTTATTTCAATATTTAAAAGAATAGCTAATTTTTTCAAAAGTGATTCTGCTGCTTCGGCATCTATGAAGTAACCTGGTGTTTCACCCATCAAACAAACTCCATCCAGATTTTTAAGTTTACCCAAACCTAGTATTAGTCCTGAAGCCCCAACAATTCCTCCATCAGCAGACCTTATCTCAACTTCAGCTTCTTTCAATACTTCAATCAGTTCAAGATTAGTAGCTGCTCCGAAAACACGAGATTCTCCTACAGGATGACCAATAGCTAATCCTCCCAATGTATAAATCTCTTCAACGCCATAGTCCTTAATAAAATCAAGTATAGCTTCGCATATTTCGTATTGACCTTCAGGGGACAGACCTTGCGCATTTCCGACTAAAATTACAAAGTCTCTTTTATTTTTTCCTTGAGATTTCAGATAATAAAACTCATTAATCATGTTTTCAATTATTCCCTCCTCATCCACAAAAACTTGTGGGGGAAAGAAAGGAGAATAAAGTTCAGCAAATTTTGTAGCTCCTAATTCATCGATCATATGATCAGCAGCTAATTTACCTACATGACCAATACCTGGAAGTGCTTCTATAAATATTGGGTTATCTAATGTAATATCTTTTAATACATTAATTTGAGTGTTTTTCATTTGAATATCCTTCTAAAATAAGATTATACAAAATAAAATAGTTTTACATAGGTTTTTAGTATTTTATTTGAATATTTTTTTTATTTTTCATGTAAAAATGAATTATATTCATTTTTAAATGATTCATGATTTTTAAAATGATTCATGGAAAATTTATATTAATAATAATATTCATAGCTCACTGTTATTATGATTACTTTTTTTTAAGATTTCTTCTTTTAATTTGCGACGATATTTTCCATATTTATCTTCAATTGAATATTTAGGAGGATAAACAACCATTACTTCTCCTCCGCAATGAGGACAAACTTGGTTAATAGTATATTCATTGCAAGAGGAACATTTGTGCATTTTCATTTTCATTCTAATTCACGTAAAAATGTTCCATTTCCTTCAGAATCTTCAATTATTTTAATGCACCTATCAGCTGCATTTTTAAGTTCTCTTTCAGCTGTGATATAATCGGAGGATTTAACAGTAATCCTATAACGAGGAGCTCCTACACATTGGACTTCAACATCTTCAGCTTCTGCTTCCTTAAGAGCATTTTTAATAATTTCTACTCCTTCAGAATCAAAAGTCTCTATATCAACATAACCTGTGATTTGAACTTCAGGAGGAGTAATATTCTTTTCAGCTATTTCAGCTATTGATTTAGCCCAGTCTTCACTAATGCCTTCTTCAATAAGGACGGAATCCCCTTCTTCTGCAGATATTTCAAATGCACCATAGATATCTCCAAATCTATCCATGAGATTGTAGCCGACTTCATCATAAGCAGTATCCAAATCTTTGTCCAATGATTTTGCAGCTAATTCTAAAAATTTTTCTGCCTTTTGTTCAACTTTCCATTGTTGAATCTTTTTAGTTCTTTGATCTTCTCTTATTCTTTTTAAAGAAGCATCCACATGACCTTTTTTTGGGTTAACTCTTAAAACTCTTGTAACAATCTTCTGATTTTCTCTAACATGGTCACGAATATTTTTAACCCATCCAGAAGAAACTTCGGATATATGAATAAAAGCTTCTTTACCAGAATATTCTTCAAGATGTGCAAAAGCACCATAGTTAAGAACTTTATAAACAGTTGCTACAATAAGTTCTCCTTCATTAGGCCATTCTTGACTTTTTCTTACCATTAAAACACCTGAAATGAATAAAAATCTTAAAAGAGAATTCTCTTTAAAAAACTTTTACTTGTTAACATGATTTTCTGTAAATTTAAAACAATTATAATAAATAATATATTATTAGTTAAAAATACCAAAAATTGGAATATTAATAATTTTAGATTTTAATTTTAGTTTTTAGCTATTGTAAAATTTGCAAATATTTTGTTTTGTAATTACTTTAAAACTTCATTAATATTAGCAAATATCCTGGATTTGCCACCTGAAGGTTTCACTAAAGTTTTACCGCAAATAATACATTGAACAGTAGAAGCTGCTCGATCAAAAATAATTTGCTCGTTGTCACAATCTAAACATTTGACTCTTAAAAAGTTTCCTTTTCTTTGAATTGACATTTAATCACCTATTTAGCTATAAATTCAGGTTTACCAGTTCTAAAAGATTTTTTTATATGGGATTTGCCACATTCTTTACATTTATAACGTAAGTCTAATTTTTTCACAGGTTTATTTCCACTAGGCAGTGGTCTTGGATATCCTCTATAACCACTTGTAACCCTTCTAAATTGTCTTTGTCCCCATTTTAATTCACTAGCTTTACGTCTTTTTGATTCAAACACTTCATGAATAGTGTGTTTCTTACATTTCGGACAATAAGTTCTTTTTTCTTTAGGAATCTTCACATAATCACCTATTTTAGAAAATCCATATTTCCATATATGGATAAATAGCTATAAATTTAAAATTATTATAGCAATGAATTAATTAATATTGATTTTCTACCTTTTAGTTTAATAAATACATTAGAAAGTTAATATATTAAAAATTTAATATATTAAAATTAATATATTGAAATATAAAAAATAATATTTTAAATTAATACAAAATTAATTATAAAAATATACAAAAATTTCTTAAAAGTATTTTGATAAAAAATATAAAATGAAATTTTTTATAATTATTATAAAAAGATATATTTAATGATTTGTTTTTAATCTATATTTAAATTTAATGGAAATCTTAAAAATAAATTATTTTATTTTTTGAATAATGGGGTTTTTTTATTTAAATATAAATTTAACACATTTAAACACTTTAAAATTCTTATTATTAATTATATTATATAACTGTTTGCTTTAAAATTA
>WRNS01000043.1 GCA_009776495.1 Methanobrevibacter sp.
TGATTCCAATGCAATTTGTTGGTTTAATAACTCCTTTTAGTGTAATAGTTGGTGCATTCAGAGGATCGTTTCAGGGAGTCTATAAGATGGAGTACATATTAGCTACTCGTACGGTTGAACAAATATTTATGATTATCTTTGCAACCATTCTTGTTCTCATAGGTCTTTCTGCAGCTGGTGCTGTTTTAGGATCAGTACTAGGTTTTGCAGCTTCTGCAGTTTTATCTGTATTTCTTTTTTTAAAGTATATGGGCAAATACATTCCACAACCTAAAGAAGAACATAAATTTCATATGAAAGATGAATTAAAATTAGCTAAAAGCTTAGTTACCTTTGCAATTCCGGTAACTATTACAGCATTAGCTGAAATGGGGATTTACAGTATTTGTACATTTGTAATGGGAAAATTTCTTGCTTCTAATTTAATAGGGTATTTTGGAGCAGCTGATCCAATAGCGAGACTACCACTTGTAATTTCAATATCGGTTGCAACCACGATTTTACCAGCTTCATCTGCAGCATTCAGTACTAAAAATCAGAATCTTTTAAATAAATATGTCTTATCTGCATTTAAATATGGGATGATATTTGTTATTCCACTATGTATTGGAATAGCTATGTTTTCAGCACCAATAATGTCTTTAGTTTACTTCACACGAGTAGAATATGTTTTAGGAGCTACAGCTTTAAGTATACTTGTTATTGGAATGACATTTTACTCAATGTTTGCAATTTCATCAAGTATAGTTCAAGGAATTGGAAATCCAAGAATACCAATGTATATCCTTCTTTTTGGAGCAGCTATTACAGTTATACTGAACTGGATAATGGTTCCACTTTATGGAATTGAGGGAGGAGCTTTGGCAACCTCAATAGCTTGTTTTATAATGATGGTTCCAATGTTGTATATGACATTTAAATTAACTAAAGTAAAATTCCCTTATAAGACTTTTACAAAGATAATAATGGCTTCTTTGATAATGGGATTAGTTATTTTACTTATTCCTCAAAATAGCTATGGTCTTTTAATGAGTATTATTTTATGTCCAATCATCTATCTTACTATTTTAACATTGACAAAAACCTTTGATGAAAGTGATATTTCAGCTATTCGAAGATTTTCCAAGAAATTAGGACCATTAAATAAAGTTATTAATAAAATTTTAAACTTTGTAGAAAAATACATTGATAAATAAAAATTTAGGAAATTATTTTCAACTTATTATAAAATTAGGAAAATATTTCCAACTTATTATAAAAAAAGATTAAAAATTAATCAAAATTATAAATATAAATTAAAAATAAAAATTTAGTAAATAACTTATAAGAAAAATAACTATAGTTCATATAATGATGATGTTATAAAAGCTTTAATGGTAGATATTTATGAGTGGAGTGAAAGCTGGAGTGGAGTATAAAATAGACCTTGATGGAAAAACCTTTCTTTTAGATGGTAAGAAATATGATTTAGTTAATTATATAAACACTTCAGGATCCATTACAAAAGCTGCGAAGCTAACAAAGATTTCCTATAGAACCGCTTTAAATTATATTGACAAAATCGAAAAAACATTGGAAATAGCTATTGTCGATACTGTTAAAGGAGGAAAAGGTGGTGGGGGAAGTACCTCTTTAACTGATGAAGGGCTAATGATTTTAAAAGAGTGTAAGAAGATCAATGCAATTATGGAGCTTCATAAGGAATTAAACGAAATTGAAGCTAACGTTATTGATGTAGATAACTCTAAAAGAATTATGACAATCCAAATGAATAAAGTAAATATTACCATACCTTTAAATCATAAGTATTCTGTAGGAGATAGAATTTTAGCATTGATTAGCTATGATAATGTTTTTATAATGCTTGAACCTCAAAAATCAAGTATTAGAAATATATTTAAAGGAATTATTAAAGAAATGGCTCTTGAAAACGATATGATTCGTGTGAAAACCGATATTGGTGATGTTGATGTGTTTTCAGACATTACTCTTCCTGCAAGTGAAGATCTTAACCTTAGATTAGGAAAAGAAGTATATGTTGGATTTAAAGCTCTTGCAATAGCTACTTTGAAGTTATAAAAAAACGTGCTTAAGTTCAAAATATGTTTAAAACTCAAAAAATTCTTTGATAATTGAGAAAAATATATTATAAAAAAGAAATATATATTACAATTAATAAAAATATATTATAAATAAGAAAAATATATCGTGGGGAAAAAAAAATATTGTAAATAAGAAAAATATATTATATTTAAGAAAGATATATTATAAAAAAGATAAATATATTATAAATAAGAAATATTTATCTCATAATTGTTTTTGTTTTGCTTATTATTTTGAATGGGAAAAATTTGCACTATCAAATTTTTTAATATTTATTGGTTACCTATCATTAATTTTTAAGGTATATTCCTTAAAATTCCTATTCATTATTTCAACATTGCTAACCAAATCTTCAAAATATAAATAACCATATTCAACTTTATAAAAATGTATCTTTAATTTTTCTCAATATATCGCTACTCATCCAAGTCAATCAAAAATTCCCTTTCCTTTATCTGTTATTGATAAATTTCTGGTTTAACTTCATTTTTCCTTCGTTTTGCAAAATAAAATAAGTTAATCTATATTTCATGAATCTTTTTGTGTAAGTTTTGTTATTTTGTATAATCTTCCGCTTATATTCTTAATTAAACATATTACTGCCTGTTTTTCCTTGGACTGTTTCATATCTACAAATTTGATGAATGCTTATTCTTGTAGATTTAGAAATTAATGAAGGTGTTTTTATGCAGTTGTTTAAATTTTTGAAAACTTTTTCTCGGCATTTACTCCATTGGATAATAGTTATTCCTTCAATTAGTTCTTTTTCCCTATGTTAATAAAAGTTGCATAATTAATTTTTAGTTGATTGATTTTACATTTCTTGTATATAAATCATTTAAACTTATTGAAATCCTCTAATATATGCTTGTTTTACTTCATACTTAGAATTTATAGAATAGTAGTAGTATCAATAAAAAAAAGAAAAATGATAATATATTTATTATATGAGCAGATATGTACACATACATTAAAGGAGATATTTATTATGTCAAACATACAAGATTTGTTGAAAGATAAAACTGATGTAATCGATTATGATAAAATTATTGATCAATTCCCATGGATAATTGAAAAAGATCAAAATTGTATTTTAAGTCCAGATAGCGATGGGATGTTATGTGGGTTATTAATGTCTCATTTACTTAATTGGAAAATTAAAGGATTTTATGACGGAAAAGTTATGGTTCTTGAAAAAGGGTTAAGTGCTAAAGATTGTGTTTTTTTAGATATGGAAATTTTTAGAAAAAATATTAAAAGTTTTGGACATCATATGTTATTATATAACAATAATGAAGTTCCTGAAGATTGGGATAATTTTGAAAACTGCATTCAACCAAATATTTTAAGAAATTATGATGGATATCATTTGTTCAGGTTAAAATACCCTTTAGGTACGATACATATGCTGTTAGGAATTATTTCTCATAATTTCAATATAAATCTTTCAAAAGATAGTATAGCCCCATTATTCTTTGTTGATGGAACTTTTAATGTTTTATTCAAATACCCTGAAAATGTAATGAATTGGCTGAATTTTCTTAATGTGAATGAGGAAAAAAATGTTTTAAAATCGATTTTTTTAAATAAAAATTATTCTATATACGAAACAATGGAAGAAATGGATAGTTTTTTTAGAAAAAGAGATGAAATTAGCATCACTAAAGAAAGAGGGGATAGACTAAAAATTTCTTCAAATGACGGAGAACCTTACAACATCGAATATGATGAAACATCGAATTTTATTAATAAAGGGGCTGTTAAAAGAATAAAAAAATTTATAAAATTATTAGAAAGATTTACAGGATGGGAATTTAAAGAGAAAGATTGGTTGTGGGATAATTTTACACTTTATAAATTCACAAAAAACGATTTTAAGGGTTTAAAACTTAATGTCAACGGTAAAAATTTCAAAAATTTAATGGAAAAAAATCCGTTATCTTGGGCAATGACTAGTAAAGGAAATATTGAATATACAGAAGAATACCCTGATAAAATGCCTTAAATTTGAAGTTTCATTTGAGCATTGTCGACATCGGCAATTAAACGTTTTTTTGCTAATTCACAATATTCTTCTTCGATTTCAAAACCAATAAAATTTCTTCCTAACTTTTTTGCTGCAACAGCCGTGGATCCTGATCCTAAAAATGGATCTAAAACTATTCCATTAGGAGGACAAAAAACTTGTATTAAGTCAAGAGGTATCTTATCAGGAAAAACAGCAGGGTGTTTTCTTTTCAGAGGATTTTTATCACCAGCATTAAGATAATTCCAAACTGTTCCAGGACATTTTTTTTTATTAATAGGTCTGGTTACCGTGCTAGTAGTACTACCATCGGTTTTTCTGTTACCACTCCCAGTCATGACCTTGCCACCGTGCTTTGAAGGAATTTTTATGTCTTCTTTATCAAAATATTGTGGTCTTTTCCCTTTTAAAAATATGGGAATGTATTCATGATCGACTCTAAAACGTTTTGTCCACCATGCTCCTTCTACTCCATGTTTTCTATATATAACACATTCAAATAATTTAAAACCAAAAGCATCACACCAGTCAATAATGGTTTTAAAAGAAGTTAAAGACTTTCCAAAGTCCTTTGTTTGGTCTTGAATGACCATTGCAGCAATTCCACCATCTTTAAGAACTCGATATACTTGTTCTCCTGTTTTATGCAAATCAAAACTCACATTCCCTTTATAGTTCCTAACATTGTCATATGGAGGTGAAGTCACAACTAAATCTATAGAATTATCATCCAACCTATTCATGCCTTCCACACAATCTTCACAATAAATTTTGTCAAGCAGCTCTTCGGATATCATTTTTTTTACTCCCATATTCTAATTTCGGTTTTTAACTATTAATTATTTTGTTATCAAAAAATACAATGTTTTCATGCTTTTTCTCATTATTATCCTTCATATTTCGAATTTGCTAAGATAATTTTTAATGAATTATTTATAATTCACTAAGAATTAGAGGTTAATACTTTATTATATAGTATCTGACCTTTGATTTAAAAATGATGCAATTGAAAATTTATTTAAATTGTCAAATTGGGTTTAAGTAAATATTTTCAAAATTTTCATTCATATTATTATTTTCAAACATTCAATCGAGTTTTATAGAATGGATATTTATATATAAACTTTTTCATCATATAACTACCAATTTTTAATATTATCAACTCTAATTTATTATTAATCCTCCATTTAATTTTTGTGTAATTAATAAGTTAGAGTATAGTATAAATACTGAGTTATAATTTAATGCAATATTTTTTTTTTAAGTCATATACAATATTTTTGTAAAAACTTAAGATGTGATTCTAAAACTTCATCATAAATTGTTAAATCACTAATTCTTTTTTATCAAAAAATTATCTCGAAATTCGTTTTAAAAAAACAAAGTAGTTTATAGTAATCCCTCTTTATCTTTTACAGTCGATGAAACCATACTTTTTTCACTTAACCATGCTAATACAATGTTTCTAATTATTTCAGAATCAGAATTTCCCATAATTCCTTTAAATTTTCTTATTAAAATTATTTGATCTTTTGATAATGAAATATTTATTCTTTTATTTTCATTCATGTTACTCATGTGTTACAAATATGTAACTTATCATATATAAAGGTTTCATGTTATGCTAAATTAAAATTTTTTATATCATCTAATTTTTTATTATAAAAAATGAACCAAATAATAGGAAAAATTGGAAGAATATAACATTAATTTTCTTTATCCAAAATTCATAGAATAGTTGTTTTCTAAAAATAGGTTTAATCTTATTTTTAATAGAGAGAAATAGCTAATCCACTGAGTAATTTTTTATTTTTTTCAATTTGAATATGTTTCACGAGAAATATATATTATAAAAAAGAAATATATATTATAAAAAAGAAAAATATATTACATTAAATATTTTTCAATAGCTAAACTTAACTTATCTTAAAATTATAAAATTTGCTAAAAAAACTACATTATCAAGTATAAAAAAATTTTTTAATTTTTTCCATTGAAATTTTACAATAGATATTTAATTTTCTTAAAAAATGTCTAATATATTTTTTATTATAATGTCTAAAATGATAATAGTAATTTCCACATTTAATTTAATCAATAACTCTTATTTTCAACTTAAAAAAAACAATATCAATTATAAAAATGTAGTGATAATGAAAATATTTTAAATAATTTATACAATTAAAATAATTTAATTTATTTAAATCTAATTTAAAGAACAATATAGATTTATTCATTTATATCTCATTTTTTCATATAACGCTATATATAAAGTGGATTTCCATATCTAAAAAAAGTTTAGTATTTAACGAACGACATTGTAAAACAGTTGCAAAAATGATAAAATATTTATATAAGCCTTTACATATCCAATAAATAGCTAATAGTGTAACAATACTAATAGTGAAACAATATAATATGCAATTTGTAGTATCACTTGATAATGCTAGAATAAAGTCATTTATCAGTATTATAAACTAGTAGCTATCTCATATAATGATAAATAATTAAGAAATAAAACTTAAATTATCTTTTTTACGAGAGAAACGTGTGAGAGACAGAAGATAATAAAAAAATGAAATAGTATATCCAATTGTACTATCTATGATTCTGCTGATATTGACTATTTCAGTGATTCTAATTATTTTTTCATTATATGCTTTAATTCTCACATTCTTATTAAGCAAATAACTGTTTTTAAAATAAATTGATAGAGAAATGAAAGATTAATTACTCCATGCTCTTTTTAAAATACCCACTAATTTTACAAATTATTAGATTGATTGAATTTCCTTATGAATCATTCATAAAATTCATGAAATTAAAATTTAACATGAATAAAATTCTTAAAAATTAAATCAAACTTGAATAAATTCATAAAGATAAAATCTAACCTGAATAAAATTCTTAAAAATTAATTTTTTTAAATTTAATAATTATAAAATTTATAATTACAATAATCTT
>WRNS01000044.1 GCA_009776495.1 Methanobrevibacter sp.
TATTTATTATTTAGAAAAAAATTATTTTTCATTACAAAAAAAATAATGTTTAATATTATTTAGAAAAAAATTATTTTTCATTACAAAAAAAATAATGTTTAATATTATTTAGAAAAAAATTATTTTTCTTTACAAAAAAAATAATGTTTAATATTATTTAGAAAAAAATTATTTTTCATAAAGAAAATAATGTTTAATAAAAAATTCTTTAAAAAATTTTAAATTAAACTTAAGGATGTTAAAAACGGTGGTGAGTAATTGTTGCTTGAAATTAAAGATTTAGCAGTTGAAGTAAATGGAAGACAAGTGTTAAAAGATATTAACTTGTCGATTGAAAAAGGTGAAACTCATGTTCTCTTAGGGCCGAATGGAAGTGGTAAAAGTACTCTTTTTATGAGTATTCTTGGGTTTCCAAAATATAATATTACTAAGGGGAGCATAATCTTTAAAGGAGAAGATATAACCCACATCAATACAACAGAAAGAGTTAAAAAAGGAATTGGAGTTAGTTTCCAGAACCCTCCAGCTATTCGTGGAGTGAGTATGAAGAATCTTTTAAAGGTTGAAATCGGTCAAGATCCTAAAGAAGAAAAGCTAAGTCCAAAAATGGAAAAATTAGCTGAAAAACTCAAATTTAATGAAGATTTCTTAGAAAGAGATGTCAACCTTGGTTTTTCAGGAGGAGAAGTAAAAAGATCTGAAATACTCCAGCTACTTGCTCAAAAACCAGACTTTACCATGTTTGATGAACCAGACTCTGGTGTTGATATTGAAAATGTTGAACTCTTAGCTGAAGAGATTAACATACTACTTGATAAAGACAAAAAACGGAGACAAAGAAAAAGGTCAGGTTTATTGATTACTCACTTAGGATATATCTTAAACTTTGTTAATGCAGATATAGCTCATGTTTTAATGGATGGAAGAATAGCTTGTTCAGGAAATCCAAACGAAATATTGACAGACATAAGAAAAGAAGGATTCCACGGATGTGTTGAATGTGCAAAATGCTCTACAAAAAGCTGAAAAAGCGAAAAATAAGAAAGCAGCTATTGGATCTGATATTGACATGAGTAATTTCACCAAAGAAAGTAAAGAGGAACATGGAACTGTTGAAAATATAGAAGACGTTCCTAAAAAAGTTAAAAAAACTTTACTTCAAGTTGGAGTCGATTCAGCGGAAAATGAAAGAGCAGGATCATTTCTTCAAATGGATCAAAGTAACATTTATTCCAGTTCAATTTCTAAATCCATCGAATTAATGAATTTAGAATCAGCTTTAGATAAGCATAGCTGGCTAAGTGACTATATGTGGAATGTGGTTTCACCAGATGCCGATAAGTACACAGCTCAAACTGCACTTCGAGAATCAACCGAAGATACTAAAAGTGGATACTTCATTAGATCACTTCCTGGAACTAAAGAAGTCTTCCCTATGCAAGCTTGTATGTTCATTGGTGATGAGTCTGTTATGCAAACTGCTCACAATATAATAATAGCTGAAGAAAATTCAGAGCTTCATGTAATAACTGGTTGTGCAACAGGAGAAGATGTTAGCTCTGCACTTCATGTTGGAGTATCAGAATTCTATCTTAAACCAGGATCTAAAATAACATTTACAATGGTTCACAATTGGGCAGAACAAGTAGAAGTTCGCCCAAGAACAGGAATTAGAATTGGTGATAATGGAACATTTATCAACAACTATATTCTTACAAGTCCAGTTAAAACAATCCAATCATATCCAACAGCATATTGTGAAGGAAAAAACTCAAAAGCTGTTTTTCAAAGTATTCAAAGTGGGCAAAAAGATTCTATTATTGATGTGGGTTCAAGAGTTTACTTAACAGGCGTTGGTTCAAAGTCAGAAGTTATCTCAAGAGCAGTTTCTAAGGATCAATCAAAGATTTATTCAAGAGGACACTTAGCTGGTACTGTTCAAGGAGTTAAAGGGCATCTTGAATGTCATGGTCTTGTTCTCTCAGACGATTCCCTGATTTATGCAGTTCCAGAACTTGAAGCAAGTGCAGCTAATCTGGAAATGTCTCATGAAGCAGCTGTTGGAAAAATAGCCGAAGAAGAAATTTATTATTTAACTTCAAGAGGATTGACTGAAGATGAAGCTACTTCCATGATAGTAAGAGGCTTTTTAAGTATGGACATTACAGGTCTTCCTCCAGAATTAGCTAATGAAACTAAAAAAATGATTGACATGAGTTTAGAAGGTATTTAACCTTTTAAACTTCTTAATTTTTTTTTAAGTTTTTAAGTTTTTTCTCTCAGATTCCTAAGTTTTTTCACTGAAGTTTCTAAATTATTTCTCTCAAATTTCTAAGCCTTTTTCAAATACCTCATCTTTTTTCATTCAAATCCTAAGCTTTAAGCTAAATCATTTTAATAAAGATTCTGCAAATTTTCTAGCATTAGCTAAATCTTCCCCATTAGGTTGTCCTTTATTAAGACCTCCAACTAGCTTAAATGGTAAAAATGTGTCAAAACCTTTACAAGCAAATTCATCCACAATATCAAATCCTTTAGAATCCAAAATTTCTTTAAATTTTTTATGAAACTTCAGAGTACCACGTCCACTAGTAGTGAAAATAAAAGTTTTTGTTTTATCCGTGTGTTCTGTGCTTTCTATGAATTTTTTAAGATTTTTATGAATTTTACCAAAGTAAATACCTGAACCAAAACCAACTAAATCATATTCATCAAGATTTCCATGGAATTCAGAAAAGTTTCTAACATTGACTAATTCTGCTCCAATTTCATCAGCGATAACTTTAGCTACTTTTTCAGTGTTATTGTGATGAACAGATTCATAAACAACTATAGATTTCATTTTAATCCCTATTTATAATTAATATTAATAATTAATAAATTTATTTTATTATTATATGTAATTTATACAATATATAATTATATTTTGCCAATAAATTTATTAACTATTATTTACAAAAATTGTTTCATTATTGTTGCAAAAATTGTTGCAAAGATGGGACAACAATATTGTGAAAAATGATATTATTATTATTTTTACATTTAATCTAAGTATTTAAAAAAATTAGAAAAAAAATAATTTTTAATACTTATTGGTATGATTTAAATGAGGAAAAACTTAAAAGTTGAGTTGGAATAATGTCAAAATTAAAAATTTTTCTTAGTAGCAATCAAAGAGAATTTCAACTAGAAAGATTGATGATAAAGGAATTCATTGAAAAAACGCCGATATATAGTGAATTGTTTGATGTATTTATCTTTGAAGATGTTCCTGCAGATGGAGATTCACCAGAAGAAATATATTTAGATGAAGTTAAAAAAAGTGACATATACCTTGGAATAATAGGGGAAAAATATGGAAAGATACATAAAAATGGTCAATCATCAACTGAAGAAGAATTTGATCAGTTTCAAAAATCTCAAAACAGAAAAAACACCTTTATATACATACTTGAAAATGTGAAACCAGATAAAAACACCTCTAAATTTATAAAAAAAGCTCATAAGGTAACATATGATACATTCGACAGAAAAAATCTATTAATAAAAATACAAAAAAGTTTAGAAAAATTTTTATACAAACAAGGGATCCTGCAAAATAAAGACTTTGATGAAAGAGTTTTATTAAATTCATCCTACAAAGATGTTAGTCCTGAGAAAGTAAAGCATTTTTTAAAAATAAGTTCAATCAATCGAATAGGAGATATTGATAAAGACATAAAAAACACACTCCAAAATAGATTAAATGTATTAAATGAAAATTCAAAGCTTACAAATGCAGGAGTTCTATTTTTTTCAAAAAATCCCGAGAAATTTATCGTGCAAAATGAAATTCGAATGGTAAAATTTAAAGGAAAGGATAGAACAGATATTATTGATAAAAAATTCATAAATATAACAATATGTGAAGCTTTAAAAGAAGTAGAATTGTTTTTTAATAGAAATACACGAATTATGAGTGAAATCAATAGATTCAGAAGAAAAGATATTGAAGAGTATCCTTATGAAGCTATCAGAGAAGCTATTATTAATGCAATAGCTCACAGAGATTACAATATTAAAGGATCCCCAATAAACTTTTTAATATTCTCAGATAGGATAGAAATTATAAGTCCTGGAGAATTAACTCCTCCCATGACAATAGATGAACTAGGAAAAAGAACAGTTCACAGAAACACACAAATATGTCGTTTGTTAGAGCGAACAAACTACATGGAAATTATAGGTTCTGGAATTCCAAGAATGAGAAAAAAAATGAAGGAATATGACTTACCTGAACCAAAATTTAATGAAAACAATGGTTTTTTTGAAGTAACATTTAAAAATTCTAAAAAAATCGTGATAGATAAATCAAAAGTGAATTCAAGGCAGTTAAAGCTATTAAAACAATTGAAAACAGCTGATGAAATTGACTTAAATACATATGCTGAAATATTTAAAATATCAAAATCAACTGCTTCAAGAGATTTAAAAGAACTGAATCAATTAAAATATATTAATAAAATAAATATAAATAAAAAACAGATTAAATACACCATAAATCCAGAAATCTTAAAATAAAAAATTAGAAAATACCTATGAAAAATTGTTTCATTATTATTGCAGAAATTGTTGCAAACATGGGACAACAATAAATATTATAAAATTGTTTCATTATTATTGCAGAAATTGTTGCAAACATGGGACAACAATAAATAATAAAAATTCGTTTTTTTAAAAACTTATGAATATTAAAAACTTTTATTAAATTTTTGGATAAATAAATTTATAAAAATAATAACACTTGATTAAATAATTAGCAAAACCAATACCACTTGAATAAATTTTAAAAATGAATCAAAAATTAAAAAAATGAATATTATTCAAATAAGATGAAAAAAACTAATTTATTGAAAAAATTTACTCACTATTGAAAAATTTTAAATAATCTTAAGACTATATTAAGTTAAGTTCAATAAAATAAAATAAAATAAAAAAAAAACGTTAATGATTTAATAGAAAAAGTCAATTTCAAAAAAAATAAATTCCAAAAAAATAAATTTAAAAAAAATATATTTTAAAAAAAATTAATTTCAAAAAATACTAATCTTTTAAATGTTATTAGAGGTCGTGAATGAAAACTCTAAAAATCAATGAAAATCCTTTAAATCTTGCAGATAAGATATTAAAAGACTTGAAATCATCTAAAGATGGGCTTCTTAAATGTGTGCAATGTGGAATGTGTACATCATCTTGTCCTTCTGCTAAAAATTCAGAATATAATCCTCGAGATATGATTGAAAAAGTTCTTGAAGGAGATGAAAGTGTTATTGAAGATGAAAACATTTGGAAGTGTTTTTACTGTTATACCTGTCACAGTATCTGTCCTGTTGGCAACAGTGCTTGTGAAGTAAATCAAGTCTTAAGACAATTAGCTATAGCTAAAGGAACAGTTAACGGTGAAATAAGTCCTTTTGCAGATTTTGGAGATAAAATGTTAGATTTAGGTCTTGGAGGTATTCCAAGCAATTTCTATAACGACTTAACAAGAGATATTGGAGAAGAATGGATGGAAAAAAACATTCATTTAGATGAAATACGAGAAGAGTTAGGATTAGAACCTCTTAAAATGCCTGATGAATCTATTGAAGAAATTAGGACTTTGCTTGAAAAAACAAATTTTGATAAAAGACTTAAAAAAATTAAAGGAATTTTCGAATAGATTTTAAAATTATAATGAAGATAAGATTTTAAAATTATAATGGAGATAATATTTTAAAATTATAATGAAGATAAGATTTTAAAATTATAATGAATATGATTTTAAAATTATAATGAGATATGATTGATAATTATAATGAAGATATTATATTTATATGCGTGATAGAAGGTATTTAAATGAAAAATTTACCTGAAAAAAATGTTATGCTCTTTAAAAGCTGTTTAGTGAGTGGAGAATATCCTGGAGTTGAATCATCCACTAAATATGTTTTTGACAAAGTAGGAATAGATTACTTGGTTGATGATAGACAGTCTTGCTGTACAGGACTTGGACACTATTCTGATATTTTTGATCAGTTTTCCACAACAGTCATAGGAGCTCGTAACTTCTATTTAGCTAATGAAACTAATCATACAAATATAGCTATGATGTGTGCTACTTGTTATGCAATTCATAAAAAAGTAGCTAAACTATTAAACAACAATGAAAAAGTAAGATTAGATGTTAATGATGTCTTTAAAGACAGCAAACTTGAAAAGATGAAGTATGAAAAGGACAGTATTGATTCTTCCTTAAATATATTNCATGTGGTTGAGCTACTTTACAATAAAAGAGATGAAATAGCTAAGCATACGAAANTAAATCTTTCAAAATTTAGAATAGCTACTCATCATGCTTGTCACTACTGTAAAGTCCAATATGAAGATGTCATTGAAGGATTTAGAGACCCTAAAATATTGGATGAACTTGTTAAAAGCTGTGGAATAGAACCAATTGGTTGGTACAATAATAAAAGAGCTACATGTGGTGCAGGATTTAGACAAAGGTTTGTTAATCGAGATTTATCTATGAAAGTCACTACCGATAAGCTATTGACATTAAAAGATGAAAATGTGGATATTTTAGTCCATATGTGTCCAAATTGTCAGATGCAATTCGATAGATACCAACCATTTATAGCTAAGGATTTAAAAACTGAATTCAATATATTTCATTTAAACATTGTTCAGCTAATTGCATATGTAATGGGAGCCGATCCTTACAAAGTAGTGGGAATTCAAACACACACAGTTCCAATCGAGCCATTGATAGAAAAAGTCGAAGCTATTTCTCATGATGCCAATGAAGAAAAAGTTAGAGAAGATGTTTATTCAGATTAGCTAAAAAAATTTAAAAAATAATCATAACAAAACGAAATTCTAAAAAAATTATTTAAAATTATTTAAAAAAAAATAATTAAAAAAATTTTTAAAAATAATTAAAAAAAATTCTAAAAAAATATTTAAAATTAAAAAATAATTAAAAA
>WRNS01000045.1 GCA_009776495.1 Methanobrevibacter sp.
TATTTCTTTAATCTTTTTAATGTTTAAATATACATCAGTTCCATGAAATGTTTTTTTAAATTCTAAGATTTCACTTTTTTGAAGATTTTTTAATTCTTTTTTGATTTGTTTACAGGGATATTTTGATAAAACTTTACACACATGTTCAATAGGTGTGTGACGACTTCCAATATACTTTTTTACTCTAAGATAATAAATAATTCTGATTTGGATTTCATAATTAATCTTCATATAATATTACTAATATATTACATTATTAATATTTTTTCTTATTTAATACCAATAATGTCTTCAATTTGAACGATAAAAATATTTATAAATAATCGTGTCCAATATAAATACATTTCTTACAAATATTACAATTGGTAGAGGTGAATTATGGTACTTGATATTTTTGGTAAGTGTCCTCAAGCAAAAACAATTAGTTTTTTACTTTCTTGTCCTTTTGATGAATATACAAAAAAACAGATTGCTATCGGTTCTGAGATTTCAAGAACAACACTTGATACATTTATCAACAGATTTTTAGAATTAAAAATTTTAATTAAAAAAGAAAATAATAAATATGAATTAAATCAGAAATCTGAAATTGTCCATTTGATAAATCAACTGGAAGAAAAATTGGTAAAAATTGAAATAAAAAAACAAATGGGAATTTTTGAAGAAAAAAGTCATATTAAAGAAAATAAATTCTCAGTCAAAGAAATTAATGAAATGTTAGATGATATACCAGATTATATACCATTGAATGACCAAGATACAAAAGATTTAGTACTTGAAGAGAGGAAAGAATTAGAAAGATTAAAAAATATTGAAAAAGAATTTGAACTGATGGTAATAGATTTAAAGGAAGAACATAATAATTCAGAAAATAAACTTATGACCTTTGAAAAGCTATTAAAAAGACCTAAAACAATAAGGCATTAAGGGAGTGTCAATGTTACTTTGTAAAAGAAGTTTTTTTGAAAAATTTTGAATTCTTTTTCAATTAAATTATTATTAAATTCCTTTTCAATTATAATTGCTTAAAATTCTATGGTTCAATAGCTGATTTTGATTTGCAAAAATTTTAATCTTTTAAATATATCTTATTAAAAATAAAATTATTAACATTTATTTTAAAATTTTATATTAAAAAATGTTTTTAAAATCAATTTTGCTTTTTATTAATGAAATTTAGATTAAAAAAAACCTCTAAGTATTTATTTTATTAGTAATAAAATAATATTAATTAGTAATATTAAAAAAATATAATCTTTTTTAAAAAGAGTAAGGACTTAGAGGTATTTAATGATTAGTATTTCATCAATAAGGACATATATGTACTGTCCTTTAAAGTTGTATTTTCAAATTGAAATGGATGAAAAAACAAATAATGAGTTTCTTTTAAACAAGACAATGAAAGAATTAAGAATAGATTTACAAGACTTGTTTCAAAGGAATTTAAGAAGATTAAAGAAAGACATGGAAATAGCTGAAATTGAAAAACACTTAAGTAAAAATATAGATGACTATATAAAAAATTCAATAGCTATTTTAGAAAATAATGATTTAAATTGTGATAACTTATTAAATCAAGAAATTAAAACTGATCAACACTTAGAAAACATTGAAATATCTAATATTAGTGAAATTGATAAGTTAAATGATTTAGCATTGGAAATAAAAAATGAAGCATATTTTAACATGAAAATATTGGCTTTGAAATCTCAAAAAGCAATGAAATTAAATGAAAAAGATGGAAATCAAATAGCAGAGATGTTTTTTCCAACATCTATGTATAGTTATTTAATAAAAGATCATCAACTTGAAATTATAGGAACTTGTGATAAAATTGAGATAGTTGAAGGGAAATATTTTCCTATAAATATAAAAAATTCAAACCCACCAATAAAGGGAGTTTGGGACAGTGATGCTATAGAATTAGTAGCTAATGCTCTTTTAATAGAACAGGAATTCGACACTGAAGTTTTTGTAGGATTCATTGATTATTTGAAAATTGGGGATAGGCGTCCTGTTGTAATGGATGCAAATTTAAGAAAAGGATTATTTAAAGTATTAAATGAAGTACAAGACATAATCAATGAAAAAATAGCTCCAAATGTAAGTGTAAATATTCAAAAATGTAACAGTTGTGATTATAAAGATATATGTTATCAGGAAGCTGATTTTCAATAAAAATAAATTTGCAAGTAAAAATTTTTTAATTATTTTTTTTCATGATGATGATTTTTGATAAAAATAAATTTCAAAAAAAATTTTTAAAATAAATGGGTAAAAAATAAGTATATTAAAAAACAAAATATTCACACAGTTACATAAATCAATGGTGTAAAAATGGAAAATGATGAATTAATGAAAAAATGTGAAACATGCGAATTTAATGAAGATAACGATTTAATGTCATCTTGTAAGGCNGTGTTAGCTAANTTAGATGATTGTAAAGATGAATTAAACATAACAAATGAAGAATCTGAAACTTATCTACAAATGGCTGAAAACTTAAAACCTCAAGATGTTTCTAAAGTATTAACATTAGCTCTCAAAATAAGAGAAAGTGGAGATATTAAAGATCCTAAAATCAAAAATGAAGCTAGTAGAGTGATTAGAGCTATTGAAATGAGTTAATCTTAATAATTCAAGATTTGTTAACCAAATCATTTAAAATTTATTTTTTTTTAATTTATTCACTTTAAAATTAGCTGTATCAGCTATTGCCATGACTGCCATGACTCCAGCTTGAATTGGATCGGTTATAATTAAATCAGCGATTTCAGTTATACTCCCTGGCATATTGAGACTTATTACTATTAAATCATGTTCTGATTTAACATTAGCTACAGCTTTGGAAATTTTTCCTCCCATTAAAGAACCTGCCAAAACCAAGGCACTTACTCTTGGAAGACGTGAAAGAGCCTCCACGGCTTCAGCTATTTCTTCCTCACCTACAAGAGGAATTGTATCAATACTTATTCTTTCTCCACGAATATTGTGCCGATCCGCCTCGGTGACAGCACCCATAGCTACTTGAGATACCTGAGCTCCACCACCAAATATAATAATCCTTTTACCATAAATATCCTTTAATGAACCATGCTTTTCAATACTCTGGATGGCTTTTAATTTTCCTATATCATTGATCAATTCATCAATTTTATCAATATTTTCCAGCTCTAAATTAATTGATCCTAGGTTATTTTTCCCTATATAAAGATGAGTATAGCTAATATTTGCATTATAATAAGAGATTATTTTAGTTATTTCATCTAAAACTCCTTTTTCTTCAATAGTTTTAATTGTTATTGCGATATTTGTCATTTAATCCCTCATTACTATAATGTCTTCAATTATTATGTTAAAATCATGTTATGGATTGAAAAAAATGAATTATATAAAATATTTTTTTAAAAATAAAATATCAAAAGATTGAAAAAGTATTAATAAAACTAAATAAAGGATGAAATTCTTGAAAATTAACTGTTTTCTTTAGTCAGTTCAAGATTAGCTTTAGCTTTTCTATATAAATTCAAAAAACTATCTTCTTCTTTCACTGGGATTACTTCTAATCCTAAATCTCTGCTTTCTTCTATCCATTCCTCATCAAAAACTGGGACTTCAACTTTAACTGGTTCTGGAGTTTTATTAACTAATATAATATTTCTAAATGGAAAATTTCGCTCAACGATATAGCCTCCAAGACTCATTATATGTTGAGCTCTAACTACAATTTTCATGTAAACACCTTATCATCATTCAATTTCAAATTTCAAATAATATTTAACAGAATACCTAATTTGGAATATTTAATCATTTTTTTTTAATGTCATTGATTTTAAACTAAATTTTTTTAACAATGTCATCGATTATATTAAACCAACCACAATAGCTAATACTCCAAGAAGGGATGTCACGAGTACAACAGGGTAAAATTGTCTGTAAGTAAATACTGGAGAGAATGCACTCAGTATACCCATTAATACAGGGAAAATAAAAGCAATAGCTATGTTAACCAGTATTCCCCATGATAATATATTCGGTGGAACACCTATGAAGAGTACAGAAAACAGAACTCCTAAGGTAAACATTAAAAATCCTTTGGTTAAATAGAGAACAGCCCTATATTTAGAGGAATATTCCATATAAGGGCCTTCAATAACATCTGCTTTAGCTTTTAAAATGTTAAATGGGTATTCATTAAGGAGTATCATATATCCAATGAAGAAAACAATGGCTCCAATTATTCCAGCCAAGGTAAATATTAAAGGACCATTTACTTGTTGATATTTGACTATATCAGCTAAATATATACTTTGAGAAATAGCTACTGGAATGAATAGAGCTAAGTAAAGAGGAAAAGATCCAAATGCAATCATTCTAAAAGCTCTTTTTGAGCTAATATCTTCAAGGTATGACCTTTCTGAATCAGGATGCGCTGCTCCTTTAGCTAAATCAGGAAATGGAAGTCCAAGAGACATTACCGATTTTGAAAGGGATCCCATCAAGACATAAGCTACTTCTTCTACTTTTAAAAATCCTATAATGGCTATGATACTCGCAAGCGCTTCAAAAAAGTACATTTGAGGAGTTAATGATAAAAATATCAACCCCACCAAAAGGAAACAAATGAAAGGAAGAGATTTGTATAGAGAAGGGGCAGGTGAATTTGGATTGAGATTCTTTTTAAATAAAAACTTTAATGGGGCCATTATTCCTGGACTTGTAACAGGAGGCCCGATTCTTTGTTGGATTCTTGCTTGAACAAACTTTCTCTCAAAACCTGGAAGTATAGTTCCGATGATAAATGATAAAACTAGTGTAGAAATCACTACACAAGTTCCTTGCAAAATCGTGATGTTTGACATTTTCTTCTCCTTTATTTATAAATTAAATCATTTCAAATATCAAATTTAGATAATTATTATTGTTCAATGGCATTTTATTATTGTTCATTGGTATTTATTATTGTTCAATGGTATTTAAAGATTGATTATTTTTATTGCCCTATCCGTACAAGTAAAACAAGGGTCAC
This sequence comes from Methanobrevibacter sp., assembly GCA_009776495.1. Taxonomy (GTDB): domain Archaea; phylum Methanobacteriota; class Methanobacteria; order Methanobacteriales; family Methanobacteriaceae; genus Methanorudis. The sequence goes on from WRNS01000045.1 coordinate 5,030, forward strand.
ATTGCACTATACATAGTTGTGCATCGGTAATGTGATCTCCAATACAGGCATATTGCATTGCACCAATATTACTCATTGAAGGTGTTCTAATAACAGTTCCTCGAACTCTACCATCTTCAATTGCATAAGAATGATATAAAGTTCCTCTTGGAACTTCAATATAACTTTTTATAGTATCGCAATCAAATATTTCCCAAGATCTGTCAACTACCGGACCAGAAGGAATATTTTTAATTGCTTGTCTGATTATTTTAATAGATTCTGGAATTTCCAAAACCCTCATAAGTATGTTGGATTTAACATCTCCATCATCTTGTGTTATCACATTAAAATCAAATGGTTCATATTCTTTCATTTTTTCTCTAAGATCTTGAGCTACTCCAGTAGCTCGAAGGGTTGGACCAGTTACCTCTAGTTTTATAGCTTGTTTTTGAGGAATTACTCCGATTCCTTCAATTCTGCTCATTACTATTGGATCCATAACAAATCTATCTGCAAACTTTGTGATTCCTTTTTCAATTTCATCCATGCCTTCAGCTATTTTTTGCAATTTCATTTCATTAAGTTCACATCTTGGTCTCACTCCTCCAATGATTGATGCACCATATTGAACTCTATTGCCTCCAATCATTCGAAGAAGTTCCATAGCTGTTTCCCTAATATAGAAGGCTCTCATGGAAAATGTTTCATGACCTAAAACTTCACTTCCGTGAGCAAGATAAAGAAAATGGCTGTGTAATCTTTCTAATTCTTCCATTATGATTCTTATATAGTTGGCCCTCTCTGGAATCTCTATTCCTAGTCCTTTTTCAGCTACTAAAACAGAATTCCAAATATGTGCATTAGAACATATTCCACAAATCTTTTCGGTTAGAGAGTTAGCTTTTTCTACAGGAAGTCCTTCCATTATTCTCTCTATTCCCCTATGGTTTACACCAACAGTAATTTCAGCTTCTTTAACAATTTCATCTTCAACAAATAATCTCACTCTGTAGGGTTCTAAAGCTGCAGGATGAACTGTTCCCATTGGAATTTCTGTTTCAATTACATCATGTTTATTTGGTTTCTTTTCGTCTACCATTTAAAGACACCTGATGGTGATTATATATAAAATAGCTATTTATAGCTAATCAAAATGATTAAATAAAATCTTATTATTAATCTAATAGTTTCATTCATAATTCTAATTTTTTCCAATTTTAAATATTTTTTTTTATTTAAAATATTTTTTCTAATTTAAAATTCTTATTTCAGTTTAAAGTTCTTTTTTCCAGTTTAAAATTCTAATAATTTATTTATTATCTTGAGTGAGGAAAGATTGATTAATCTGCATTTAATAATTTAGGTAAAGCAGCTACGACTCCTGATAAAATGTCTTGAGGTCTAACTGCACATCCTGGAACTTTAGCATCTACAGGGATTATGTTTTCCACCGGACCCATTATTTCCTCAGATGGAATGTCTCCATGAATATTTTTGTAAACTCCACCCATTAAAGCACAAGATCCTGCAGCTACAACAGCTTTTGGTTCTGGAATAGCTTCGTAAATTTTCTTTAAAGGTTCTTCGTTAAATGCTGTCACAGGACCAGTCACTACTAAAACGTCTGCTTCACGAGGGTTCCATGTTAAAAAAACTTTATATTGTTCAGCATCAAATTTAGGTGAAAGAACACAATTCACAATTTCGATATCACAACCATTGCATCCTCCAGTATATACTAACATAAGATGCACAGCTCTTGCCCTTGAAAATGATTTAAGGCCCATTTAATCCCTCTTGTTTATTGAATATATGTTTTTTTGTAAAATTTATTTAATTTATATATTTTTTTTAATTTTTTTTATTTCAATTTTTCATAGCTATTTTTTTTTAATCTTGCAAACTTTCATTTTTTTTTTTTTTTTAGTTTTTTTTTTTTTTTTTTTTTT